>NZ_JBQCGW010000001.1:0-5724 GCF_051955275.1 Pseudobacter sp.
ACCCTATAATGGTCAGTAGCGGCATAGCCATGTTCCGTGCGTGATGGCATATCATTTTCCAGCACGGGATTGAGCCAGAGGGCGGTCACCCCCAGGTCCTGTAAGTAATCAAGATGATTCTCTATCCCTTTGAGATCGCCGCCGTGCCTGTGCCAGATATTGGATCTGTCGAGGCTCTGATCACGCATGCCTGGCACCCTGTCATTGGAGGGATCGCCATTGCTGAAGCGGTCCGGCATGATCAGGTAGATCAGGTCTTCGGTTCCCACGCCTTTGATGCGCGTACGGCCATTGCCTTTATGCCGCGTCTTCAGCGTATATGCCACTGTTCGTGCAGCAGTCCCCTGCCCTGCTATCACAAATTGCAATGTGCCCGGTTTTACTGCCTTTCCCACCACCAGATCAACTGCCAGGTAGTTGGTGTTCTTAAACCTGTGCACTCCCTTAAACTGTACGCCAGCATAAGGTTTCAGGCTAAGCTTGCTATTGCCGATTCCCGGTGCGCGCAGCAGCAGTTGCAGCTTTTGCTCCTTCATACCCGTCCACCAGTGTGTTGGATAGATGTTCAGGTTCTCCTGCGCCCAGGCATTCCCTGCTAACAATAATGCACATACGAAAGCAATCGATCTCATGATAAAGTTTTTTCTTCTTTGATACGGATAGCGCCTGGATCATACACGTAGATCACGCTGATAGCTGCGCAGAGCATGAACACACCTGCCAGCACCAGTGCATAGACCGGTTCATTATTGTACAGATGTTTTACTATCGGTCCCCCGATAATGCCGTTCAGTATCTGTGGAATTGTGATGAAGAAATTGAAGATTCCCATGTAAATTCCCATCTTACCAGCGGGGATAGAACCGGAAAGGATCACGTATGGCATCGCCAGGATACTGGCCCACGCAATGCCTACACAAACCATTGATCCAATCAGGAATTCCTTATTGGGAGCAAAATAAATACTGATCAGTCCCAATCCGCCGATCAGCAGGGATATCGCATGTGTCTGTTTCCTTCCGATGGCCTTAGCTATCGAAGGCAGCAACAATGCATAAACAGCAGACACTCCATTGTACACGGCGAAGATCACGCCCGTCCAGCTTTGCGCCTCCCTGTACAGCGGGCTGCTTCTGTCTTCTATCGGCAATCCGAAAACATGCGTTGCAATGGTATCCGTTGTGAACACCCACATGCCAAACAATGCAAACCAGCTGAAGAACTGCACCAGTCCCAGCTGCTTCATAGTCCGTGGCATCTTCGCGAAATCTTTGAAGATGGTACTCAGTCCTTCCTGCTTCGTTTCCGGTACCCCATGATATTTCGCATATTGCTCAGGTGGATATTCCTTTGTTTTGATAACAGTCCAGAGTACACTCAGCACAAACACACTGGCCCCGATGTAAAATGCATATTTCACATTTTCCGCTACCACACCATCCGGTGCTTCTGCATTCACATTAAAGTTGCTGCTCAGGATTGCCGGCAATGCCGATCCTAAAACCGCTCCTATTCCAATCAGACAGGTCTGTACTGCAAAGCCTTTGGTCCGTTGTGAGTCGGGCAGGTTATCCGCTACCAAAGCCCTGAAAGGCTCCATGGCCAGGTTGAAGCAGGCATCCATGATCATCAGAAAGGCTGCGCCGATGATCACCAGTGGCGCGATATTTCCCAGGATATTTGCATTCGGCATCAGCGCCAGTGCACTTGAGCTCAGGATGGCACCTGCCAGGAAATAAGGTCTGCGCCTTCCCAGCCTGTTCCAGGTACGGTCGCTATAATGACCCACAATAGGTTGAACGATGAGCCCGATCAGCGGGGCGGCGAGCCAGAACCAGCTCAGGTGCTCTACTTCAGCACCGTAGTTGCGGAGGATGCCGCTGGCATTGGAGTTCTGGAGGGCAAACCCGAATTGAATTCCCAGGAAGCCAAAACTCATATTGAAGATTTGGGGGGCCGTCAGTTTGGGCTTGGGTTGCAGCGAGATGGACATAGCAATCGTTGGTTTGAGGATGAAAGATAAGGATTATTGTGTTTTAAATACACGTTTGTTTTCTTTTTTGCTTTTGGGGCGCGAAGGGGTATGAAACGCCGGCTGAAAAACATACCCACACCTTTTGGATTTTCTATTGGGCTTTTGAGGGGAATGTTGGGGCGGTGGTATAATGCCGGGCTTTGGGATCGTATGTTTTAAAGGCCGGGCTTTTTCATACCCGCTTCGCGCAGCACGATGATAAGGCGGGATTGCTGAATACAATGTCCGGCAACCCCACCACGATCGCCCAACTTTCCGGTTAGGGGGAGAGAGGGGGAACAGGTGCATCACCCCGCTCCGTCCGGTAATGCGTTATCCAATACTCTAAAAAGCAAAAAAGAAATGGAAATGAGTTTCAAGTCAGACAGGAAAAGAACTGCCCAGGCTCACAGTTCGTCATAATCACCATCAAAAAAATGGAATCAACACAATCTGTTCATAAGATACTAAAAAAAAATCCGGGAAGTCCCGAATTTCAAACAACGCTGCAAAATGTAATACACAATGATGCACTGGTTATCCCTCTCATGCGCCCCCGGAGGGCCGGGGCGTAATTTTGCGGGTATGTGATGACGGCCTTCGAAACAAAAGCGAAGCAGCCGGGCCCATCTGCTACAGCTCAATCTCTCCTATCCCAGGCTCCATAGCACCACAAAAAGGTGCGGTTTGTTTTACAGCCGGAATCGCATACCCCAAAATAAGCCCCTAAGTAGCATCAAATGACGAAGCCATCAGGAAGGATCGCTCCTTTCTTGATAACTACGATGCCATCTCTTATTGTATAAAGTGAATGATCTGCATTCTCCATATGAATACTGCCATTGATCCGCACATCGTTTCCGATCCTGCAATTCTTATCGATGATGGCATTCTTGATATAGCAGCGTTCTCCTATTCCAAGCCTGGGCAGGCCGCGGTCTTTGGAGTATTGCATTTCTTCGATGGTTTCAAAATAATCGGAGCCCATCATATAGCAGCTGACCATGGTGGTACCATGACCAACGCGGCTGCGTATGCCGATCACGCTGTTTTCGATGCGGCTGGCTTCGATGATACAGCCTTCGGCAATGATGGTCTTTTCGAGCGTGGTGCCACTGATCTTGGCGGGTGGCAGCATGCGCGCGCGGGTATAAACAGCTTTGCTGTTGTCGAAAAGATTGAATGGAGGGATCTCCTGTGTGAGTGCCAGGTTGGCCTCGAAGAAGGAGTAGATATGGCCGATATCGGTCCAGTAGCCATCGTACTGATAGCTGATCACTTTGTATTCGGTGAGTGCGCGGGGAAGGATCTCTTTACCGAAGTCGGTATAATCTTTATATAGGTCCATGAGCATATCCACCAGCAGCTTGCGGTTGAAGATATAGATGCCCATGCTGGCGAGATAATTACGGCCCTGGCCCTGCATTTCGGTGCCGGTATCGCTTATCCAGTCGGGTAAGAGATCTTTTTTGGGCTTTTCTATGAAGGCGGTGATGGTATGTTCATCATCTGCCTTGAGGATACCGAAGTCTGAGGCTTCACGCTCGCCAACGGGAATGGTGGCGATGGTGATATCGGCGCCCCTGGCTTTATGGTTTTCCAGCATTTTGGTGAAGTCCATCTGGTAGAGCTGATCACCGGAAAGGATCAGCACATATTCACATTCATGCTGGTTCAGGTGGCGGAGGCTCTGCCTTACGGCGTCGGCTGTGCCCTGGTACCAGGCGGTGCTTTCGGGTGTTTGTTCTGCAGCGAGGATATCTACAAAGGCGCTGCTGAACACGCTGAAGTGATAGGTATTCTTGATATGCTTGTTCAGAGAGGCGGAGTTGAACTGTGTTAGCACGAACATGCGGGTGATGCTCGAGTTGATACAGTTTGAAATAGGAATGTCTACGAGGCGGTATTTGCCGGCAATGGGCACGGCTGGTTTAGAACGGCTGGCGGTAAGGGGATATAATCTTGTACCTGCTCCTCCTCCTAAAATGACAGCAATCACTTCTTTGCTCATAATGGAATTTTTATAATGATCGGTATACCTGAATATATTGTTCAACACTGGATTCCCAACTGTAGTCGAGTTGCATCATTCGCTGACGTAGCTGGTTGAGCTTCTTTTTGTTCTCATACAAATCTGTTGCCCGCCATACGGCATGTGTGATATCGCCTACATTGGCATTATTGTAACAGATACCGTAGCCATTTGTTTCGCCCATATCTATTACTGTGTCAATGAGGCCACCGGTCCTGCGCACCATCGGTATGGTACCGTAGCGCATGGAGTACATCTGGTTGAGACCGCAGGGCTCCACGCGCGAGGGCATCAGCAGGAAATCGGATCCCGCATACATCAGGTGGCTGAGGGCTTCGTTGTAACCGATGTATACATTGTAATCGTACTGGGCCAGCGGTTTCAGTGCGGTGAGCGCGGCTTCCACTTCGGGGAACCCGCTGCCGAGCACCAGGAAGTTCATCTTTCTTCCGATATAATAAAAGGAGTCTCCGATGGCCTGCGCCAGGAGGTCGGCTCCCTTCTCTCCTACCAGTCTTCCTATAAAACTGATCAGCGGTTTTTCGGGGTCGAGGCCGAACTGATCACAGAGCAGTTTTTTGCTGGCGGCCTTTCCTTCGTCCACTTCCACTACATCGAAGTGATCATTCAGGTAGTGATCGGATTCCGGGTCCCACACATCGGCATCGATGCCATTGAGGATGCCCACACATTTTCCTTTTTCATATTCGAAGAGGGCTTCCAGGCCGTTGCTGTTGTAACGCAGTTCGGCGAGGTAACTCGGACTAACGGTTGTTACTTTCCAGGCACATTTGATACCGCATGCGAGCGGGTTGATCTGATTGTTCCAGTCGAGCATGCCCCATTGCCAGGTATCCCACTGAGGTATATAAGAACTTTTGTTCCAGTCCATCCAGCCCTGGTACTGGGCGTTGTGGATGGTGAGTACGGAAGGGATGTTTTTGAGCGACTGATACCTGTAACAGTATTTCATCATGAAGGGGATCAGGGCTGCCTGGTGATCATGCACATGGATCACATCGGGCTTATCCTGCCAGGCTGAAACCCAGTCCAGCACTGCAATCTGAAAGGCGGTGAAACGTTCCGTGTCATCATCGTATCCATAGATTTTTTCCCTGTCGAGCAAACCGTTGATATCTACGAGGTAGAGATCGAAGCCCAGTTCATTGGTCTGTTCGCGGATTACGGTGAAGTCGAAATACCTGTTACCCATATTGGAGCCGCCCTTATGCACTACCTGCCACTGGTGGGTGTACAAAAAACGGGTGCGGTACATAGGAAGTACCACTTTGGCGATCTGCCCCTCCTGGTTCAGATATTTAGGTAATGCGCCTACCACATCCCCCAGTCCACCTGCCTTTGCTACCGGGTAACATTCTGCGCTCACGTGTAAGATCTCCATGCTGTTGTGTCTGTGTTTTATGAAATACTGATTGAATTTAGTGAAAAAGGTCCGAACGCGGTTAAGGCATTACAAAAATCTAATCACATGCACTGATGATTAGTGAGATTATAATTATTAAAGGCAATCCTTGCGGTTGATGATAAAAAACTATTATTTTTAAAAAATCTTTTCAAATCAATCGATTGTTCATGAGTCAACCAACAAAATGGTCCCAATTCGGGGTTCTGATCACCGTATTTTTCTTCTGGGGATTCGTTGCTGCTTCCAACAGTA
>NZ_JBQCGW010000002.1:0-14659 GCF_051955275.1 Pseudobacter sp.
AGAATTCCGCCATCTCTCTTATTTCAAGGTACTGGCCGAAGAACTGCATTTCAGGAAGGCGGCGGAGAAACTGTTCATCTCCCCTTCCGCCCTCAGCCAGCAGATCAGTCAGCTGGAGGATATCCTGCAAACGCCGCTTTTTGAGCGAACCAATAAAAAAGTATCGCTCACCGATGCGGGCAGCCTGTTGCATGGAGAGGTAACACAGCTTTTCAACAAGCTCAGCAATACCGTCAATAACCTGGAATTGCTGAAGAAAGGCAGCAGCGGACAGATCGGGATCGGCTTTGTGGCGTCCGCCATGCAGTCCGTTTTACCCGGGCTCCTCAAACGTTTCAACAAAGAGTGGCCTGATATCAAGTTCCAGCTGGAAGAGCTCACCAACAAGGAGCAACTGACGGCCCTGCAACAGGATGAGATCGATATCGGTTTCATGCGCAGCAACCAGGTATCGGAAAATATGATGATCAAAAGTGTATTGAGGGAAACTTTTTCACTGGTATTGCCTGCCGGTCATCCGATGACGGCCCGCAAATTCAAGAACATAGGGCAGCTGAGAGAAGAGAGCTTTATCCTTTTCCCGAACGACCAGAGCCAGCTCTATTATCAGCAGATCCTGCATCTCTGCGCTGACCATGGCTTTGTTCCCAAAATATCGCACAAGGCCATTCATGCACCGGCGGTATTCAGACTGGTGGAAAACGGTATGGGGCTTTCCATCCTTCCCACTTCCTTATCCAACGAGCACCTGCCCGGTATCCGTTTCATTGAATTGAAAAATATTCCGCAGCAAACTGAACTGTATGCCGTCTGGAAAAAAGACAATAGCAATCCTGCCTTACAATTCCTGCTGAAGCTGATGGATGAAAAGAAAAAATAAAGCCGGCCCCCAAAGGGACCGGCTGCCAATCATCAGACAGATGATCCATTATCTTTCGATGGAAAAAGAGTAAACGCTTTTAGACTGGAAAGTTTTGCCCGGCTCCAGTACGGTTGACGGAAATCCGGGTTGATTGGGAGAGTCAGGAAAATGCTGCGTTTCAAAACAGAAGGCAGTCCTGAACTCATCGGGTCCGCTGCGCAGTTTATTCTTGCCCTGCATGAAATTACCACTGTAGAACTGCAGCCCCGGCTCCTCCGTGTACACCAGCATCTGAATGCCTGATTTATCGCCAATGGCTTTGGCGGCCCGTTTCATTCCTGTTCCATTCAGCACATAATTATGATCATAGCCCTTCCCGATCAGCAGTTGCACATGCGGCTCGCGGATGCGTGCACCGATGGTGGTTGGGGTGTTGAAATCGAAAGGCGTTCCGGCAACAGCCTCGGGCTTTCCGATGGGAATCAGCGTACTGTCAACCGGCGTATAAGCATCGGCGTTGATCTGCACCAGGTGGCCATCGATGCTGCCGCTGCCTTCCCCGTTGAGGTTCCAGAAAGCGTGATTGGTGAGGTTCAGCACGGTTGTCTGGTCGGTATTGGCTGAATACGCTATCTGCAGTTCATTATCATCGGTGAGCTTGTAAGTAACGGACACGTTCAGGGTACCAGGAAACCCTTCTTCCCCATCAGGAGAGGTATAGGAAAAGGTCACCGACTGTTCATCGAACTGTACCACTTCCCAGCGCTTGCTCTGGAAGCCGTTCTTTCCACCATGCAAGGCATTTGGACCGTTATTGACGGAGATCTGGCAGGTCTTTCCATTCAGGGTAAACCGGCCATCTTTCAGACGGTTACCATACCTGCCGATAGTGGCTCCGAAATAGGGTTCAGTGGAAGCGGCATACTGGGCGGCGCTGTCGAACCCCAGCACGATGCCGGTAAGTTTACCGTTCTTATCGGGCATGGTGAAACTGATCAGCCTCGCTCCTTCCGGAATGAATTCAGCGGTTACATTGTGCTGGTTACGGAGAGTGATCTTCCGTTGAACCACCGGTTCCTGGCTACAACTAAGCATCATGCTAACAACAATTAAGGTGAGTACGAATTTCATATGGCTTTACTTTTTTCGCTGACTTGAATCCCTGATCACAGGAAGTGGCTCCAGCATGATCGTTTGTTTGGTGATGGTCTTCTCACGGCTCTCCAGCAATTGCAGCAGCAGCCCCGTTGCCTCTTTGCCCATCAGTACGGTCTGCTGATCAAAACTGGTGAGCGAGGGGGTGATATGCTCTCCGAACAATTCGTTGGCAAATCCTACCACACCTACATCCTGCGGCACCCGTTTTTCCAGCGCTTTCAATTGCTTGAGTGCGCCCAGTGCAGTGAAATCCTCCACGGCAAAAATGGCGTCAGGCGGTTCCGGCAATGCCATCAACTGCCTGGTGGCTTGCTGACCGGATTCGATCGACACATAGCCTTCCACCACCAGTTGCGGATCAAAGGCTATCTTATGCGCTTTCAGGGCGTTCTTGTATCCCAGCAAACGGTTCCTGAAAACATCGATATGCTGAGGACCTGAAATATGTGAAATTCGTGTATACCCCTGCGTTAGTAACAGCTCGGTAGCTGCATAACCACCCTTTAGATCGTCCACCACCACGGAAGGGATCTGCAACTCTTCCCTGGCCCGGTCGAAGAATACAAGGGGAATGCCCTGCTCCCGGAGATCTGTAAAATGACTGTAATCCGTTGTGTCTTTTGCAATAGAAACCAGTACGCCATCCACACGCGCATGCAGGAAGGCTTCCAGCCCTTTCTTCTCCTGCTCATGACTCTCATTGCTCTGGTAGATCAGCACATTGTATCCTTTCTCGTTCGCCAGCTTTTCGATGCCATGCACCACGGATCCGAAGAAATTGATCTCTGCACTGGGAATGATCACTCCGATGAGATTGCTCTTTCCGGAGCGAAGGGAACTGGCGATATTATTCCGCTTGTACTGCAGTTTGCGGGCGGTCTTTTCCACCAGCTTGCGGGTCTTGTCGCTGATAGCCGGATGCCCGTTCAGTGCGCGGGAAACAGTAGCGGGGGCTATCGACAATTTACGGGCAATATCAGCAATGGTTACCTTGTGTGACAATTATGCAAACGTTTGCACGAAAATAGGGTTTATTTGAAATTTTACAAGTAGCTGATCAATTATAGCTTAAGTCTTTGACAATTTACCACTTTGTGGCTTTTAAACATATTCATCAAACATTGTATATTTCCCGATCTCGTAAGGTGGTTTTCCCTTTATGGCTTCCTGCCAACTGTGTAATTCTCCGAATTTTGCCGCCAAATAATTATCCAACGTGAAGATTCAATTCCTGTTTGCCTTCCTGTTAACTGCCTCTACCGGCAGTTTTGCCCGTCAGCCTGAGGCCCTTGCCCATTCTTTCTCCCCCTCCGTTCCGGAAGAAGGAAGGGCCATTGTGAAAGGGAAGGTCCATGCAGCTGACGGCTCCCCCGCAGCATTTGTAAATGTAGTGCTCAAAGGCACCCCCAAAGGAACAATGACTGGGGAAGACGGTTATTTTGAAATCAACAATGTAAAAGCAGGAGACTATATCCTGGTTGTATCCATTGCAGGAATGGAGAGTCTCGAAACAAATATCTCTGTAGAAAAGAACAAAGCACTCACACTGCAGATCGCACTGAAAGAAACCGGCAAACAGCTGGAGTCTGTGATCGTGGAAGGCCGCAGGAAACTGGCAGACCGGCCCGTAGCCATCGGGAAATTAGCCATTGCTCCTATGGACCTGCCGCAGGCGATTACTGTGATAGGACCATCCATCCTTCGCGACCAGCAGGCACAAAGGCTGAGCGATGTGGTCAAAAATGTGAATGGGATTTATCTGGGTACAGCCCGTGGCAGTACCCAGGAGACCTTTTACGGAAGAGGTTACAGTTTTGGAGCCAATAATATGTTCAAGAACGGGGCCCGCGTCAACACAGGAACGATGCCCGAGATCAGCGGTCTGGAAAAAGTGGAGGTGCTCAAAGGATCGGCGGCCATTCTCTATGGAAATGTGGCCCCAGGCGGCATTCTGAATATGGTAACCAAAAAACCAAAATCAACGTTTGGCGGGGAAGTAACCATGCGACTCGGCAGTTATGATCTGTATAAACCAGCGATCGATATTTATGGCCCGCTCAGTAAGCAACTCTCTTACCGCTTCAACGGCAGTTTTGAAAAGGCTAACAGTTTCCGCGATGTGGTGAACTCAACAAGGTATTATGTAAATCCTTCCCTGTTGCTGAAGCTTACCGAGAAAACAGAACTGATACTGGAAGGTGATTACCTCTATCATAAATTCACTCCGGATTTCGGGATCGGCTCCATTGCCAATAATCAACTGGCCAATGCCGCCAGGAGTGATTTTTTCGGAGCACCCTGGCAGTATGCCGTATCCAGGCAGGCTACCGGTACAGCTACGCTGAAACATCTGCTGAACAATAACTGGATACTCAATGGTACTGTCTCTTACCAGAACTACGACCGTGATTATTTTTCCACGGAGCGCATTCAATGGGCTGCGAACGGCGACTGGAAAAGACCGCTGGGAAGAACATACACTGAAGAGGACTATTATCTTGCACAAGCATTTGTGAACGGCAAATTCAAAACAGGTATTTTCAATCATACCCTGCTGGCAGGAATGGATGCCGACCGTACCGTTACCAGTAACAGGCAATACAAGATCAACGGAGGTACAACCTATGATGTGATCAATATACTTGACCCTTCCAAATACACGCCGCGCACTGATATGCCATCTTCGTACGACACAGCGCGCATTCAAACGCCCGTGCTCCGGTTTGGTGCCTATGTGCAGGACCTGGTGCAACTGGGTAAGAAATGGAATCTGCTGGCAGGCATCCGCTGGTCGTTACAGGATTCAAAAGCTGCAGAAGGGAGATACTACAATATGTCCCGGAAGGACAGCAGTTCCATAGGGGTAGTAAGAACAGACAAAGCCTTCTCTCCCCGGTTAGGCCTGGTGTTCAAACCCGTTCCCACCACTTCCGTATTTGCCAGCTATTCCAATTCATTCACCATCAACAGCGGATGGGATATAGATAATAATCCAATCAAACCTTCCATTGTTGATCAGTTTGAGATCGGCATCAAGAATGATCTGCTGAAACACAAACTGTCAGTGAATATCACCGGTTACAGGATCATCAATCACAACCTTGCCCAGATGGCTCCCGTGAAAAAAGACGGTTCATTGAACAATGACAGCAATATCAAGGAACTGACCGGTGAAACCACCAGTGACGGAGTTGAAATAGACCTGGCGGCTTCACTGGTACAGGGGCTGGAGATCATAGCCGGGTACAGTTATAACAATATGCGTTACACCAAAACGGACAGTGCTGCCGGGAACTATGTTGAAGGACAAAGACTGGTCAACAGCCCTGCCCATACCGCCAATGCTTCCGCATTCTACACGTTCAGCAATAAGACCCTGAAAGGCCTGAAGATCGGAATCAATGCATCCTATATCGGAGACCGGGTAGGGGGATGGAACAACACATATGCCAACAGGAAGGATGGTACTGACAGGCGCATTCCCATCAAGGGGTATATCACCGCTGATCTGTCTGCCGGGTATTCCTGGAACAAAATATCGGTACTTGCCAGGATTTCAAATGTATTCAATGAGCTCAACTATATCGTTCATGAGAACTACAGTGTGAACCCGATAGCGCCCAGGCAATTCCTGGCCACAGTTGCCTACAGGTTCTGAGCCGGCACTCATGTTTCAAAAAAGAAAGTGTATTTACGGAAAGACGGAGAGGTTGTCAGTTATGGCAGCCTCTTCTGTTTTATACAGGTTGTGCAGGCGGGCGCTTGCTGCGCAGAAATGAAATGCAAGCTCCCGTGAGCACCAGGAATGCAGCAATCCTGTACACCCATTGCATGCCGGCTACCTGTGCGGAGTCCGACAATGCGTTTACTCCTTCCCGCACGGCGTAATCATTGCGCACGCTGTACCAGATGGTGGCTCCAAGAGAGATCCCAAACACCTGTCCCAGGTTGCGCATAAACGCCAGCAGGCTACTGGCGATGCCACGTTGCGCCACAGGAGCGGCATTCAGGGCACTGCTGCTGTTGGGGCTCTGAAAAAAACCAAAGCCCAGGCTCACCATGGCCGTTCTCCATACCACATCATGCCATTGCCAGTTCTCACTCAGGCGGCTCAGTAAAAGATAGCCTGTTGCAGAGATGATCAATCCTACCGTGGAAATATACCGCGCATTGATGCGGCTTGACAGGTAACCGCCCACGGGTGCGGCCACGCTCAGGGTAAGCGGACCGGCCAGCATGATGAAACCTGCCGTTCGCGGGTCATAGTTGAGAATAAGTTGTAAGAAGAAAGGCAGCACGTAAATATTGGAAGCACTGGCAATGAAGCCCGAGATAGCCGCGGCCAGGGCAGCGCTCACGCTTCTGATCCTGAAAAGTCCCAGGTGCAGCATCGGAGAGATGGCCCTTCGCTCCCACCATAAAAAAGCCAGGATAAGCAGCAGGCCTCCCGTAATGAGCGTGATCACCAGCGGATGTCCCCAGCCATACTCAGCATCGGGAGCAAAATCGATCCCGATCAGCAGGGATGTAACACCCACCAGGAATAACAATGCGCCCGGCAGGTCGAAACGCCGGTCTGCCGATTTCACGGAAGCAGGCAGGGTGACCCAGGTGCGCCAGATAGCGATCAGACCGATCGGTACATTTACATAAAAGATGCTTTCCCATCCGAAATTAGCCAGTAGTAATCCACCTGCCACCGGACCAGTACTTGCTCCTGCCGCCACGGCCGTGCCGATCCAGCCCAGGGCCTGTCCTCTTTGTTCCGATGGAAATACATCGCTCACAATGGCGGGTCCGTTGGCAAAGATCATACTGGCGCCCAATCCCTGTACTATTCGAAAACCTACCAGGGAGTAAAGATCCCAGGAAAGTCCGCAGAGCAGGGAACCCAAAGTAAAAACAACAAAGCCCAGGATATAGATCTTCTTACGGCCAAGCATATCCGATAAGCGTCCCATGATCAGCAGGGTGCTGGTGGTGACCAGCAGGTAACTGAGCACGATCCATTCCACATTGTCGCCCGTATCCAGCTCCCGCCGGATAGTGGGCAATGCGATGTTCACGATGCTGCTGTCGAGCGTGGCCATGAAAGTTCCGAAAGCTACCGTCACCAGCACCATCCACCTGTTGGGAGCCGTTCTGTTAATCTGTACATCCATGCTTTAAAACATTTGATATATCTGCCTCTAAGAGATTGAGGTTCAGTCCGGCAGAGCTGCCTTTGAATTCCCTCTTCATCAAATTACATTTTTATACAATAGCATTAACAACTTTTTTATATACCTTTGCCACACTTATTACTTCCTCCCTCCTATTTTGACTTCCTTCCATTCAATATTTGAGGTATGAGATTGTAAGCCGGGTAATGTGCCATCTGTTGGCAGCTTACCATCTTTATTCATTTAAAATAGTATCAATTGTTATTCGAGCAATTATCAGTTGCCGCGCCCATATTGAAGGCGTTGGCAGACCAGGGTTATAGTAACCCTACCCCCATTCAGGAACAGTCCATCCCCGTTATACTGGAGCAGAAAGATATCCTTGGATGCGCGCGCACAGGCACCGGCAAAACAGCCGCATTCGCCATTCCCATCATCCAGTTGCTGGCTGAAGAAAAAGAAAAGGCGCCCGTAAAAGGTATCCGTGCACTGATCCTCACACCAACGCGTGAACTGGCACTTCAGATCCAGGAAAGTTTCGACGCTTATGGCAAGTACACCAATCTCCGCCAGGTAGTGATCTTCGGTGGTGTATCCCAGCACGCACAGGTGCAGGAGCTCCGCAGAGGATGCGATGTACTGGTGGCTACTCCGGGAAGACTGTTAGACCTCATGCAGCAGGGCATCATCAATATCGGACAGATCAGGATCCTGGTACTGGACGAAGCAGACCGTATGCTCGACATGGGTTTCATTCACGATGTGAAGAAAGTACTGGCCAAAACACCGGCACAGAAACAAACACTCTTCTTCTCAGCTACCATGGCGCCTGAGATCAAAAAACTGTCTGATTCCATCTTGAAAAATCCCGTACATGTGACCGTTACACCTGTTGCATCTACTGCGGAAACAGTGGGACAGACGCTTTACTATGTTGACAAAAAGAACAAGAATCCATTGCTGGTTCATATCCTGCAAGATCCTTCCATTACAGCCTCCATCGTGTTCAGCCGTACCAAGCATGGCGCCAACAAAATTGCAAAGGCTTTGGAAAATGCAGGGATCCGTTCAGAAGCCATCCACGGTAACAAATCGCAGGCTGCCCGTCAGCGTGCCTTGCAATTACTGAAGGACAGGCAGATCCGCGTTCTGGTGGCAACAGATATCGCCGCCCGCGGCATCGATGTGGAAGAGCTCTCGCATGTGATCAACTACGACCTTCCCAATATTCCAGAATCCTATGTGCACCGCATCGGGAGAACAGGAAGGGCAGGCGCCAGCGGTCTTGCCATCTCTTTCTGTGATCAGGAAGAGAGGGAATTCCTCCGCGATATCCAGCGACTGATCAAAAAGAATGTTCCGGTGATCGAAGATCATCCGTTCAAGCCCGGCTCTCCTATTGTGAAAGAGCCGGTAGTACAGGCTCCGGCCATCGCCAAACATCAGGCAGGTTCTCGTCCTGTTCAGTCTGAAGGTGGTCATTCCGGGAACCGCAAGAACCGTAACAGGAACCAGCGCAACGGACAGCAGTCTGAAGGCAGTCAGGGCCAGCAGAACAGACCTTTCCAGCGCGAAGGAAACCAGCAAGGTAACAGGAACGGTCAGCAGCAGTCAGCACGGCCTGTTCAGAAACAAAACGGGCATCAGCAATTGCAGCCTGCACAGCAGCGCAACAGTAACCAGCAGGCTGCACAGCAGAAATCCAATACTGCCAGACCTGCACAAGGTCAGCAACCGCAAAGGTTACAGGTGCAGAAACTTGCAGCTACGCAGCAGCAAAAGCAGTTGGCGAAGACAAACCAGCCTCAGCAGGCAGCTCACTTCGTTCAGAAGAACGAAACGCCCCAATCCGGCAGCAAGTTCATCCCGAACAAGAAACCTGTTCAGCCTGAACAACCAAAAGAACAGCATCCCAACTTCCAGAGTAATATCAAGTACCCCACGTACGATGATGAAGTGGATCGTTGGTAATTATTTCGGTTATACATTATAGTTATAGGGCTAATCATTCATGGTTAGCCCTTTTTGATTTTGCAGTGCCCGGTAGCTCGCCTCTGGCGAGTTACTTATATTGGTTCGCCTCTGGCGAACACCGTGTCGCCGGAGGCAACGGAATAAACGTCACTCGCAGGGACGCGAGCGACCGGGCACACCCTGAGTATCAGGATGCAACGAATTACCCCAGTTCATTGTCAGGCAACAAAACCCTCATATGAAATTTCTGGCCGTTGCATTATCACTGGTTACCCTGTTATCTGCTGGTTGCTCGAAGAAGAAATCAGCCGTACCTCCCGATGGCACTTATACCGGAACCTTTTCCCGCTGGCCCATGGCAGCCGCTTCACAGGTGACCATCACGTTCAAAGACGGAAAATTCTCCGGCAGTTCACAGATAGACAAATACCCTTCCATTTGCCAGGGCAGTTTCACTGTAAGCGACAAAAGCATCAACTTCCTCGACAACTGTAACTGGCTCACCGACTTTGATATGACCTATATCCTGAGCGGCGATTACCAGTTCTCCTCCGATGGAAAAACACTCCATATCACAAGACATTACACGGAGATCAAATATGACGAGTACAAACTCACCAGGCAGAACTGATGATAGTTTTTCACCGGAAATGGATAAAATAAAGCAGGAATTTTATAGTATTTTAGTTCCTTCAACCCAATTCACATGAAGGAAACGAATCGCAGAACATTTCTTACCGCCTCCGCCGCTGTTTGTGCAGGCGCTGCCGTTGCAGCAGGACCATTCCCTGCAGGATCAAAAAAACTACCCATTGTGCATCATGTATTCTTCTGGCTCAAAAATGCAGGCAATGAAGCAGACAGGAAGAAGCTCATTGAAGGCATCAAAACCCTGAAGGCCATCGAAACAGTGGGTGAGTTACATGTAGGTGTGGTTGCCAGCACAGAGAAAAGAGACGTAGTTGACAACAGCTGGGACGTTTCCGAACTGCTTTTCTTCAAAGACCTTGCTGCACAGGCTGCTTATCAGAGCCATCCTACTCACCTGGCCTTCATTAAAAACTACAGTCATCTCTGGAGCAAAGTGCTTGTTTACGATGTTGCAGAAGTATAGCATCAACTTCAGCCTTACTTAAAGACGCTTCAGGTTGATTTATGTAAGTCCCGGAATACATCAGCGCCGCAGAATGCGCGCCATGCTTATATTTGAAGGGCACTCAGCAATGAGTGCCCTTGTTGTTGCAACAGCATTGTTCATATCCGGTAAATCATTATTCAAAAAATATTTGAACAGAGTTCTTTACTGCTGAAACTTTTCGTGATGGAATTTTTTATTTAAAAAAACCATAAAAAAGTAAATAAGTACATAACTTGGTATTGGATCAAAACATCGAAGTCACATGAGAAAAGCTAGTTCACTATGCAGCTTTGGCTGTATCTATTCCCGTTATTTGCCACACCCTCCTCCGGCAAATCACCTTTCAAAAAAATCAAATCAGTCCAACTTATTGCTAACATCTTAAAAAGCTGAAACTTTTTATACCAGCATTGCCCTAAGCATTGGGTGATGCATTTTTTACCAAACCAAAAATTGATCATGAGAAATCTACTGATGTTCTTGTGCATGCTCCTATGCGCACAGCTGAGCTATGCACAGAACCGGACGCTCAAGGGCAGGATTACCGATGAGAGTAACTCCCCCCTTGCCAATGCATCTGTTCAGATCAAAGGTTCCAGCAAGGGAACCACTGCCGATGAACAGGGGAATTTCACCATCTCAGTATCTCCCGGTGATATCCTGATTGTAAATGTTGTAGGGTATGAAAAGAAAGAAGTACCTGTGGGAGACGACAGCCAGCTCACCATTTCCCTCAAAAGACAGGACCAGGCTATGGAAGAAGTGATTGTAACGGCAATGGGCATACGCAGAAGCAAGAACACGCTTCCCTATGCTGCCCAGCAGGTTGCAGGCACCGAGATCAGCCAGAGCCGCAGCAACAACTTCGCATCCAGCCTTTCCGGTCGTGTTTCCGGCCTGGAAATCCGCCAGGGAAATGCCATGGGAGCCAGCACCAACGTAGTGGTCCGCGGCGCCAAGTCACTGCTGAACAACAACCAGGCCCTCTTTGTGATCGATGGTGTACCAGTTGACAACTCCAACAATAACGGCTCCAACAAAGGCCGCACTACTTCAGACGATCAGGTCAACGGCCGTGGCGGCTACGATTATGGCAATGCCGCAGCTGATATCAATCCTGATGACATTGAATCAGTTACAGTGCTGAAAGGAGCTGCCTCCACCGCATTGTATGGTTCACGCGCCGCCAACGGCGTAGTGCTCATCACTACCAAACGAGCAAAAAAAGGTCTCAACCTTGTAGTGAACAGCAGTGTTACTGTTGGTAAGATCGACAAGACCACCTATGCCAAATACCAGAAAGAATACGGAGCCGGCTACCAGCAGGGCAATTACAGCAAGACTGTTGACGGCTCTCCCAATGTGCAGTTCTGGTGGAGAGATCCATTCGGTACCGGCCAGAAAGCACTCATTGTGCCTACTACGGAAGATGCTTCTTACGGGGCCAGATTTGATCCCAATCTGAAGATCTACAACTGGACTTCCTTCGACTCCACCTCTCCCTGGTACAAACAACAACGGCCATGGGTAGCCGGAGCCAATGATCCGGTGAGCTTTTTTGAAACAGCTGTCTCCACCAACAACAGTGTGTTCCTGGATGGCGGAGGCGATAAAGTCCTTTTCAAACTGGGTTATACCCGTAACGAAGAAAAAGGCATCCTTCCCAATAGCCGCCTGCTCAAGAATATGGTGAACTTCGGCGCCAGTTACAAAGCATCCGACAAAGTAACCCTCAGCGCCAATCTCAATGCCACCAAGATCGATGGTAAAGGCCGTTACGGAACAGGTTACAGCAAATACAATATCAACCAAAGCTTCCGCCAGTGGTGGCAGACCAATGTGGATGTACAGGAACTGAAAGACGCCTATTTCAGAACTGGCAGGAATATCACCTGGAACTGGGCAGACCCTACCAAACAGGACGGGCTCTATCCTATCTATACAGACAATCCTTATTTCATCCGGTACGAGAACTACCAGACAGACACGCGCTACCGCTACTACGGTACAGCGAGCGTGAACTATGAAGCCACCGACTGGCTGAGCTTCCTGGGCCGTTTCTCGCTGGACTCATATGATGAGCTGGAAGAAGAGCGCATTGCAACAGGCTCCGTTACCGTTTCATCTTACAGCCGTTTTGAAAGAACATTCAGGGAATACAACTATGACCTGATGGCCAATATCAATAAAGACCTCCATCCCAACCTCAACCTGAGAGCCGTTATCGGAACCAATATCAGGAGGAACAGCGTGAACTCCAGCTACTCCATCACCAATGGAGGACTGGTGAATCCAAAAGGTTATTTCCTGGCCAACTCACTCAATCCCGTACCTTATCCATTTGAGATCGCACAGCAGATTGCGGTGGATGGCTATTTTGCCAATGCAACACTTACTTACCAGGACTTCCTCACACTGGATGGCGCCTTCAGAAGAGACCGCTCTTCCACCCTGCCTCCGGGGAACAACACCTTCAACTACGGTTCCGTTTCAAGCAGCTTTGTGTTTTCCAAATTCGTTGATGCACCCTGGCTGAGCATCGGCAAGCTGCGGCTGAACTATGCAGAAGTGGGCAACAGCGCACCTTTCGCCGTACTGAAAGATGTGTACGACAGGAATGCCAATTTCGCAAACGCCGTGATGTTCTCATTGCCTGACAACAAGAGCAATGAAACACTCAAGCCGGAAAAAACAAAGAGCAAGGAGATCGGCCTGGAGCTCGGATTCTTCCGCAACAGGCTGGGCCTGGATATAACCTACTATCAGGCAAGAAGTATCGATCAGATCAGCTCTGTAGCTACTTCTTCCGCTACCGGTTATCTCGCCAAATTTGTGAATGCGGGCCAGATCCTCAACAAAGGCATCGAGCTCTCACTGTATGGCACACCTGTAAAAACAAAGGACTTCACCTGGAATATCAATGTTAACTGGACACGCAACCGAAACAAGGTGGAAAGTTTGTATGAAGACGCGCAAAACCTGGTGATTGGTACATTCCAGGGCGGCGTGAGCATCAACGCCACAGTCGGACAACCTTATGGCACTATCCAGGGCAAGACCTGGGTGCGTCATGAGAACGGTGAAAAACTGGTGGGCAGCAACGGTTACTATGTGCAGACCACCACTACCAACAATGTGATAGGCAATGTGAATCCCGACTGGATCGGTGGTGTATACAACAGTTTAAAGTACAAGAATTTCTCACTCGGCTTCCTGGTGGATGTACGCAGTGGTGGTGATGTATTCTCACTTGATATGTACTATGGACTGGCAACAGGCGTTCTGGCAGAGACCGTGGGCAACAACGATCTGGGTAATCCCAAACGCGCTCCCCTGGCGGAAGGCGGCGGTCTGATCGTTCCGGGTGTAACGGCAGATGGCAAGGCCAATACCAAACGCGTGGAGAATATCAAATCAGGTTACTACGGGTATACTTACAACCCGGCAGCCAATTTCGTATATGACGCCTCTTATGTGAAGCTCCGCGAAGTGAACATTACCTATTCACTACCGGCACACCTGATCTCAAAGACAAAAGTGTTCAAAGGCATCGACCTCAGCCTGATCGGCAGGAACCTCTGGATCATTCACAAAAACCTGCCTTACTCAGATCCTGAAGAGAACCTCACTGCAGGTAATGCACAGGGCATTCAGAGTGGGGCCTATCCCACTACACGCTCACTGGGCCTGAACTTAAAACTGAAATTCTAAAACTGACAGCAATGAAAAAGCTATTCATAACCGCTATCACCGCTTTATCGCTGACAGCCTGTACCAAGAGTATTTACAAGTACAATGATCAGACCAAAGCGGCAGGTGAAGTACCGGCGCCCACTTTGTTCTCCAATGCGGTGCGCAGCCTCACCGATGTGATCACCAGCTCAAACGTGAACACCAATGTATACAGGCTGGTGGTACAGCACTGGACCACTACCACGTACACAGACGAGCCCAATTACGATTTCTTTGCACGCAATATCCCACAACGCTGGTGGCAGGTGCTCTATAAAGATGTGCTGGCCGACCTGAAGGAGTGCAAGCGCCTTCTTCCTGCATCCGTTGGTGTTACGGCACCCGTAAAAGCAAACCAGATTGCCATCACCGGTATCATGGAAGTATATACCTGGTCAGTGCTGGTAGGCACTTTCGGGAATGTGCCATATTCAAAGGCGCTCGACATCAACAATCTCTTTCCGGAGTACGATGATGCAAAGACCATTTACCAGCACCTGCTCACCAGGCTGGATACAGAGATCGCAGCACTCAACCCTGCTGAAAAAGGATTCGATGCCAACCAGGACCTGGTGTACGGCGGCAATGTGGCACAATGGGTGAAGTTTGCCAATACGCTTAAAATAAGAATGG
>NZ_JBQCGW010000003.1:0-98610 GCF_051955275.1 Pseudobacter sp.
ATTAGCTGCTGACAGACCAGTAAAAAATGAGCCGGCCCCTCCGGGCCGGCTCCGCTCTTACTCAAACAAAAACGAAGATCATCTCCAACCACCTCCCAGGTCTCTGTACACATTCACCACTGCACTCAACTGCTGTTTCTTCGTTTCTATCAGTTCCAGTTTCGCTTCCAGCGCATCACGCTGCGTCATCAGCACTTCCAGGTAATCTGCCCTCGCATTGCGGAAAAGATCATTGGAGATATCGATGGACTTCGTGAGCGCATCCACCTGTTTTGATTTCAGTGAATAGCTTTTTTCCAGGTTGCTGATATTGGAAAGCTGATTGCTCACTTCCAGGTATGCATTCAGCACCGTTCTTTCATAATTGTAAATCGCCTGCAATTGTTTTGCATTGGCGCTGTTGAACTCTGCCTTCAATGCATTCCTGTTGATCAGTGGCGCCGCCAGATCTCCTGCCAGGTTATACAACAGGCTCTCGGGTGTCTTTAAGAGGTAAGCCGGTTTGAAAGCCTGAAACCCGATACCCGCGGATATTTCAAGGCTAGGGTAGAATTCCGCGCGCGCTACTTTAACATCCAGTTTCGCCGCTTCCAGGTCTAGCTCCGCCTGCTTGATATCAGGCCTGTTAGACAATAACTGGCTCGGCATACCGGAGCTCACCACTGCCGGCACCAATGAGGCGAAATTCACCTGATTTCTGATGATTGGCTGGGGATATCTTCCCAGCAGGAAGTTCAGGCGGTTCTCCGTTTCTTTGATCTGCTGCAGGATCCCGAACTCCAGGCTCTGGGATTTCAATACCTCCGCTTCAAATTTCTGCACGGCCAGTTCGGTTGCCCGCGATGCTTCCTTCTGGATCTTCACCACTTCCAACGCATGCTGCTGCAATTCGATATTCTGCTTCACAATGGTCAGTTGATTATCCAGCGACACCAGCTCGTAGTAAGAGTTGGCCACCTCGGCAATCAGGTTGGTGAGCACAAAATTCTTTCCTTCCACTGTAGAAAGATACCTGTCGATCGCCGCCTTCTTGCTATTACGCAACTTATGCCAGATATCCACTTCCCAGTTGGCATAAAGCCCCACACTGAGGTCCGTCAATGGGTCCGGCACTTCCTTGCCCGGCTCAATCTCTGTACTGGCATCGCCCGCCCCCTGGCTGGTATACCTTCCCACTTTCTCCACACCGGCGCCTGCACGCGCTGCCACGGAAGGCAGCAGCAATCCCTGCTTCACACGAACATCATTTCTCGCGATCTCTATTTCCTGCAAGGTGATGGCCAATTCCTGGTTATTCTTCAGTGCCGTATCAATCAGCTTCACCAGGTCAGGATCATTGAAATAATTCTTCCAGGGCAATGCGCCTGCATTGCTGGTATCGCTGCCGGTGCCGTAAGATTCCGGCACCGATCTGTTCTCCGCCCTGGCCGTAACGGCCGGAGCCTTACAGCCGGCGAAGGCAAGGAATAGTCCCAGCAAGGCCCAGCTATATTGTATCCTGATTTTAAACATTATTATCAATTTCTTCTGTTAAGGGATTTTCTTCTTCCTCGCGCACCAGCTTGCGCCTGGCGGCAATCGTTCCAAAAATGTAATAAAGCCCCGGAATGATGAGCACGCCAAACACGGTACCGAACAACATACCACCAGCCGCGGCCGTACCGATCGTTCTGTTGCCGATCTTACCCGGGCCTGATGCAAATACTAACGGTATCAGGCCAGCGATGAATGCAAAGCTGGTCATGAGAATGGGGCGGAACCTGGCTTTGGATCCTTCCATAGCGGCCTGCAATATAGTAGCTCCCGCACGGTGGCGCTGCGCCGCAAACTCAACGATCAGCACCGCATTCTTGCCCAACAGGCCGATCAGCATTACCATCGCCACCTGCGCGTAGATATTATTCTCAAGTCCTGTCAACTTCAGCAACAGGAATGCTCCGAAAATGCCTGCAGGCAATGAAAGGATCACAGATAATGGCAGGATGAAGCTCTCATACTGCGCGGCCAGGATCAGGTATACGAAACCAAGACAGATCAGGAAGATGTAGACGGCCTGGTTGCCCTGCGCCACCTCATCCTTTGAAATGCCTGCCCAGTCTATACCAAAGCCACGTGGCAATGTTTTGGCGGCCACATCATTGATCACTTTAATGGCGGTACCGCTACTATAACCCGGCGCCGCAGACCCGCTGATCTCGGAAGCATTGTACATATTGTGCCGGGTGATCTCAGACAGTCCATACACTTTTTCCATCTTCATGAAAGCAGAGAAAGGAACCATTTCTTCTTTATCATTCTTTACGTATAATTTCAGGATATCCTCCGGCAAAGCCCGGTATTGCGGCGATGCCTGCACTATCACTTTATACTGACGGCCATACTCGATAAAGCTGATCTCGTAGTTACTACCCACCAGTGTTGACAGGGTATTCATCGCATTCTCGATGCTCACACCTTTCTGTTGTGCAATATCATTGTCCACTTTCAGCATATACTGCGGAAAGCTGGCGCTGTAGAAACTGAACACGGAGGAGAGCTCAGGTCTTTTTTCCAGTGCCTTCACAAAATCATTACTTACCGCTTCCATTTTCTTGTAATCACCAGATCCGGCCTTGTCCAGCAGACGAAGCTCAAAGCCGCCCGCCGCGCCATATCCTGGTACAGCCGGTGGCTGGAAGTATTCGATATTCGCACCGGCGATATCCTTTGATTTCTCTTCCAGTTCATGAATGATCTCCTGCACGGAATGCTTGCGCTCCTCCCAGCTCTTCAGGTTGATCAGACAGGTACCGGAGTTGGCGCCAGTACCTTCCGTCAGGATCTCATACCCCGCCAGTGCAGATACGGATTGAACACCATCCACTGTTTCAGCGATCTTCTGCAGACGTTCAGCGATCTCATTCGTTCTTTCAAGAGAAGAGCCCGGAGGCGTTTGAATGATAGCATAGAACATGCCCTGGTCCTCATTCGGTATAAAGCCAGAAGGCACTTTGCCGCTCAGGAACCAGGTACCGGCACAGAATGCTGCCAGTAGCAGGAAGGTAACAAGCCGCCTGTTGACGATGCTACCCAGCATCTTCATGTACTTATTCTGCGTCCGATTGAACTGATTATTGAAACCGCCGATGAATTTATCAACGATGGATTTCTTTTTAGGTTTACCATGGTTGTTCTTCAGGATCATCGCGCACAGGGCAGGCGTCAGCGTCAGCGCCACTACACCCGAGAGGATGATGGCCGTTGCCATGGTAATGGAGAACTGTCGATAGAACAAACCAACGGGGCCTGACATGAATGCAACAGGAATGAACACCGCCGCCATGATGAACGTGATAGCCACAATGGCGCCCGCGATTTCATGCATGGCTTTTTTGGTTGCCTTCAATGGTCCGATATGTTCTTCTTCCATCTTGGCATGGACAGCTTCTATCACAACTATCGCATCATCCACCACTACACCGATGGCCAGCACAAGCGCAAAGAGCGTGATCAGGTTAAGCGTGATGCCAAAGAACTGCATGAAGGCAAAAGTTCCTACCAGAGAAACCGGTACCGCCATGGCCGGGATGATGGTGGAGCGCCAGTCGCCCAGGAAGAGGAATACTACCAAACCCACCAGTATAAAGGCTTCCACGAGCGTGTGGATCACTTTATCGATACTGGCATCCAGGAATTTCGATACATCATAACTGATCTCGTAATCCATTCCTTTGGGGAATGAACTGGCTTTGATCTCCTTCATCTTTTCTTTCACTGCCTTGATCACCTGGCTGGCATTACTGCCGTAGGATTGTTTAAGCACGATGGCTGCTGAAGGTTTGCCATTGAGGTTTGAATAGATATCATACATGGAACTTCCGAACTCAACATCCGCCACATCTTTCAAACGCAGCAGTTCTCCGTTGGGACTTGAGCGCAGCACCACATTTTCATATTGCTCTTTTGTATTGAACCTTCCTGAATATTTCAATACGTATTCAAAGGACTGCGACCGTTTACCGGAGCTCTCCCCTGTTTTACCGGGAGAAGCTTCAAGGCTCTGGTCACTCAATGACTTCATCACTTCATCGGCAGAGATCTTGTAGGCCAGCATGCGGTCAGGCTTGAGCCAGATACGCATGGCGTATTCCCGGTTACCCAGGATATCAGCATAACCCACACCATCCACACGTTTCAACTCTGCCAGCAGGTTGATGTCCGCGAAGTTGAAAAGGAACTTCTGATCGTCATTTTTATCGGTACTGAATACATTGATGTACATGAGCATGTTCGATTCCTCACGGGTGATCTTCACACCTTCGCGTACTACCAGTGGCGGTAACTTATTCACTACTGACGCCACCCTGTTCTGAACGTTGAGAGATGCCTGATTGGGATCGGTACCCAGATTGAAGATCACCTGGATGGTGGCTTCACCGTCATTACCTGCATCGGATGTCATGTATTTCATGCCGGGCACACCATTAATGGCACGCTCCAGCGGGATGATCACTGATTTGATCATCAGTTCCCCATTGGCACCAGGATAGGCCGCCGTAACATTCACCTTGGGAGGAGAGATAGACGGGAACTGCGTTACAGGCAATCCGGTAATGGCCAGAACTCCAAGGAACACGATGATGAGCGATATCACGATAGATAATACCGGCCGCTGTATAAACTTATTAAACATTGAGCTGCTAATTAGATTGAACTATTCCGCTTTTAATTTCAGGTGTGTTATCACTTCGTGTGGGTCTTCAGTTTCGAAAACGATCTTATCATCTTCCTTCACTTTCTGAACGCCTTCGAGCAGGATCTTTTCACCATCGGCCAAACCATCGGTCACCACATAGAGATCGGGCATTTCTGCACCAATAGTGATGAGCCTGGATTTCACCGCATTGTTCTTATCGATCACATACACATACTTCTTGTCCTGGATCTCGTAGGTAGCTTTTTGCGGAATGATGAGTGCATTCTTGAGTGGCATCACCATCATTACTTTACCTGTTTCGCCATTTTTGAGAAGTTTGTCGGGGTTCGGGAACCTGGCCCTGAAAGCGATATTGCCGGTTTCGTTATCAAACTCACCTTCTATTACTTCTACCTTTCCGGGGAAGGGCAATATTTTGCTGTTGGCCAGCAGAAGGTTCACCTGTGTGGTGGCGCGGTTCTTTGCGTTGGTCTGGTATTCCAGGTACTCCGGCTCGGAAACGTTGAAATAAGCAAACATCTGCGCATTGTCTGAAAGGCTTGTCAGCAGTTCTCCTTCGTCAATAAGGCTTCCCAGTTTTTTAGGGAGGCGGTCGATAATGCCATCGAAAGGAGCTTTGATTTCCGTGAAGGAAAGATGCAGTTTGGCAAGCGCCATCTCAGCTTTAGCCTGATCGTATTTGGCTTGCGCTACTGCCTGTTCGTTTTTTGAGACGATGTTCTTTTCTACCAGTGCTTTTGCATTCTGCAATTCTATCTCCGCGGCTTTTGCTTCGGCCTCTGCTTTCAGCAGTTCGGCTTCATAGAGCTTGGGCATGATGCGGAACAGCAGTTGCCCGGCTTTTACAAACTGACCTTCGTCTACATAAATGTCTTGCAGGAAACCCTTTTCCTGGGCCCTGATCTCGATGTTTCTCACGGAACGAATCTGTGATACATACTCTTTGGTAAAGGAGGTATCGATCCTTACCGGCGTGGTAACGATGAACCTGTTGGCTTCTTCTTTTTCTTCTGCTTTGGTTTCACAGCCTGTACTGCCATACAGCAGGCCAAGCAAACCAGCGAATACAATGATCTTGTTCATGAGATAAAATGAAATTGAGCGGTGAATATCCTGGGGTTAAAGGATAAGACAACATCAGCATGCGCCCGCACCGGAGTGAAAGCGTACTTCAGTTATCTGAAATAATTAAAATGTTTAAATGGATCAGATACGCAGGGTCCGTTGCGTGATATACTTACAACTGAGATAACTGCGAACCGGTAATTGATCCAGAAAGCAACCGTAGAGGGAGTTCAGATAGAAGACATCAGAATAGAAAGGGATATCTCTGGTCAGTAATTTATAACGTCTGGCAAATTCTTCGTGGCTATTTTCTTCAGGCTCTTCCACATCTACAAAAACTGTATGTTCCTGATCACTGAATTTATTGACTGAAGGTTGATCGAAAGGTTTAGCCCGTTGTGACTTCTTCATTTCCTGCGCAGCCAGGTAGCAGGTGGTATGCACCAGCTTGCCATCCTGCAATTGGTCGAACCCGCGGATCAGCAGGGCCAAAAGAATTATGAAGAATAATGCGCCTTTCATTGAGATTTCAGAACATAAATGTTCAGCTTCACAAAATTCAGAACTTTCTATGTTAAATTGCAGCCCTTGCATTTATCTTATGGTTAATAAGCCGTTAAGGGCCTTTAACCTCATGATACCTAACATAATGAAACGCCCCCTATCCTTATCCTGAACGCCCGCAAAAGCAGTCTTATTATATGAGAAAACTAGTTGTATACATCGCCAGCAGCGTAGACGGTTATATCGCGCAACCCAATGACGACTTATCATTCCTGAAACGGGTGGAAAAAGAAGGGGAAGATTATGGTTATGCAGCATTCATCCAAACCATCGACACCATCATCCTGGGCAGGACCACCTACGATTGGGTCACGAAAAACGTTCCCGGGCACTACGGGAAAAAAAGAACGTTCGTTATTACACACCAGGAAAAACCTGCGGAAGGAAATGTGACGTTCCATTCAGGCTCACTCAAAGAATTGGTGGAAAGTCTCAAAAATGAAGATTCAGAAAAGAACATCTTCTGCGATGGCGGCGCCAGCATCGTTAACCAGTTATTGCAACACGATCTCGTAGATGAGCTCACCCTCTCCCTTATCCCTGTTCTGCTGGGAGATGGAGTAAGATTGTTCCCCGATAGCAGACCTGAACAGGTACTTCAACTTGAGAGTGCAAAATCATTCGAAACAGGTCTTGTACAGATCCATTATAAACGCAGCAGGTAATCAATCTTCAACTTCTAAAAAAAACCGCAGCCGGAATCACCCCCGGACTGCGGAACCAGAATAGGGGTCTGTTACCTGAAACAGACCCCCGATTTTTCTAAACTCACCAGTCACATTTCCTGAGCTTGACTGTGCCGCTGAAATTGATGAACAGTAAATTGCAACCCAGAAAATTGCAATATTCCAGTTCGGTCAATCCACGGATATCAACCGTAACTTTGATCGGATTATTCTCCAGGTTAAGCAGCTTCAGCTTCGCCGCCCCCCGCACTACCGCCTTCTCGATATTATTGTCTTGTATTTCCAGTTCTTCCAGCTCCTTCAATGCACTCACATCCAGTTTGCCGATTTTATTTTTCATCAACTTCACTTTCTTCAATGCCGTGAGACCGGAGATATCTAGGTTTGCAAGCAGGTAGTTGTTTTCAACGAACAGCTCTTCCAGTTTGGTAAGCCCGGCAATATTTAGATTGGTAATCCTGTTATTACCGGCATAGAGCATGCGCAGTTTCTTGCATTTGGACAGGTCCAGTGATTGTAATTTATTATTGTAACAACCAAACTCTTCCAGGTTGGTAAAACTGTTGATCCCTTCCAGGTTAACGATGCCAAGGTCATTCACATAAAGCTGTGTTACTTTTTGTGCTTCTGAAACCTGGATCTGGTTGTCATCATTGGTATCGATTCCCAGAGCTATCAGTCTTTGCTTGAAATTATGATCCGGGATCCTCACCACCTGTGCAGTGGCGATTATCTGCATCAACAGGACAGAAACGGTCAGTATTATTTTCATGGGTTGACTGTTGATCGTTAGAAGATATGTTTAAGTTTTACATTGAGCGACTCTCCGTCTTTTGTAATCTCCACAATTGCTTCCACGTCTTTGGCAGTGGCCCCTGATGGGAAATGCACCATGGATTCGAGGTAGTACTTGCCGGGGCGCAGCCCTTTGAATACGAAGTCGCCTGTGTTTGAGTACACTTTCGATTCAATCCGGTAACACCAGGCAAGCGAAGAGATGGCTGCCACTTTCTTCCCGGGCTTGTTCTTTTTCTTAAGCTGAGTATATTCTTCCATATACTCAGTAAGCGGCAGCAGGGTAACTACAATACCCAGGCGCGCATAAATGGTTTCGCCTACCTTGATCCCGAGGGGCGTTCTGTCTTCATAATAGGCAACGCCTTTGATCTCAGCGGTACCATCGTTCAGCATTTCCGTTGCCTGCCTGATATTGAATTCCTTTTTCGGAAACATATACTCAAGTGGCTTCTGTGCGATGACTTTTTCAGTACCCCAGGCGATCAGCAGGACTAAGAAAAGGTGCTTCTTTAATAACAACATGTCAGTCAGTTTTTATGTATTTGTTGAGAATAACTCCATGGTCCTGTTCGCTTGCTGCTACTACCAGCAATGCAATGATGAGAACAAAGCTATATTCGCAACCACCGCTGCCATGCTCTCCTGTAAACCATCCTCTCTGCGCATGGATCAGCAGAATACCTGCCAGTAATAATATGATGAAACCCGCTGCCATCAGTCGTTTGCAATAACCAAGGGCGAGAGCGGCTCCTCCTCCCAGCTCAAATACCGTAATGGCCCAAACGATCGCCTTTCCATAAACCAGTCCTTTATTGTTGAGGTAACCGGCAAACTGGTCTATTGAACCGGGAAGCAATATCCTTACCACCGCATGAGCCAGAAAGATGGCAGCCACACTGATCCGCAATATCAGCAGACGCTGTTTCAACGTGAGGAAAGGAAATCGTTTCATAACTGTAGTTTGAATGGTTACAGAATATCTATATATCCGGCACGAGGATCCGGGCAAGCACGGCGCCGGACCTGGGTTCCGGATATTTTGATCCAACTGGTTCCTTTTTTGCTTCCGGTGTTTTGAATATGACAGCCTGCATGCCTGAAGGTTCCAGGTTACCGGAACTGATTGCGGGTTGTACTGCCAGCATCAAGATCAAAAAAAGGAATGGGCTAAATTTCTTCATGGCTTTTGATTTGGGCTTTAGGATGCAACTCAAAACTATAAAGCATTCAACTGGCCAAATGAGCTGTACAAACAGCCTTCCGAAGCTTCTGTTGATACTTTCCGGTTGCTGGTCATTTTTATTCAGCATTCGTTGGCAGTTAGCATACCGCTATGATAGTTTTTATGCCGTTCACGGAGCTATTTGGGCAGAACTGCTGTTTTGCCGATTTTTGAGGCCATGAAGCGAGTCCTCCCACATATTTTGTTCTGGCTTGGATACTGGGCGCTGCTGGATTATGGAGAATTCATGTGGATACTTAATTTCACTAAGGAGTGGTCATTCACCAAGGTATTCGGAAAATCAGTGATCGCATCTTTCCTGTATGGGCTATCCAATATGGCCTTTGCCTATTATATTGCCTATATCGCCTTACCCAGGATTGTTAAGAACAGTGCTGCAGTTTTCATGAATACGCTCATGATCCTGGTTCCTTATATTGCCGCCATTTTCTCCTTCATTATACTTGCCCAGCAATTGATTCTGCCTTACGTTTACGAGGGCATTGTAACTCCAGGAGCCTTCTTCGATGCACAAAAATTCATTAGCCTGATGGTTGAACTGGCATTTCCCGCCGGGATCCTGGTAGCTTTCCGACTGGTAGCCACGCAGGTGGAAGCCAAGGAAAGAGAAAAAGAATTGCTGAAAGAAAAGCTGACCACAGAACTCAGATTACTGAAAAGCCAACTCAACCCGCACTTTCTTTTCAACACCCTGAACAATATCTATGCACTCACCAGGAAGAAAAGCGATCAGGCTCCCGATGTTGTACTGAAACTGTCGGAACTGCTCAGTTTCATGTTGTATGAATCCGGGGCAGATACCATCCCGCTTGAGAAAGAGATCAAATTCCTGGAAGATTATATTTCTTTGCAACAGATCAGGTTCACGGATGAGCTATCTGTGGTATTCAATAAGCAGATCGAAGAGCCAGGACAAAACATTGCACCACTGATCCTGCTGCCACTGGTTGAAAACGCTTTCAAGCATGGGGCCAGTGAAAACCATTTCGATAGTTTCATTCATATCGATCTCATGGTAAAAGACGGTCAGCTCAGTTTCAGGATCTCCAACAGTTTCGAGAAACAGATGAACGGAACAGCTACCCGCAGCATCGGGCTGAACCATACAACCAGACAACTGGAGCTGATGTACAGAGAACAGCAACTGGTGATCAACACTTCAGATAATGTATTCAATGTAGATCTTTCAGTAAACCTAAACAGCTATGGAAAAATTTAACTGCCTGATCATCGAAGACGAGCCACTGGCTGCAGAAGTGCTGCAGGACTACATCTCACAGATCCCCTTCCTGGAATGCCAGCACAGTTGCCGGGACGGCATTTATGCCATGCACATCTTACAGAAAGAAAAGATAGATGTGATCTTCCTCGATATCCATCTTCCGAAAATAAAAGGGCTCGATTTTCTCCGGACGCTGAAGAACCCGCCACAGGTTATTGTTACCACTGCCTACCGGGATTATGCCATTGACGGTTATGAGTTGAATGTAGTGGATTACCTGCTGAAGCCCATTCATTTCAACCGGTTTCTTACAGCAGTGAACAAACTCAGGAACCATGTTCAGCCGCAACCAATTGCAACACCCGCTGCTCTTCCTGCACTTTCAGACCAGGCACATCTCCTGATCAACGTGAACAAGAAAAAGATAAAGGTCTATCTCAAAGACATCCTCTATATCGAAAGCAAGAAAGAATATATCAGCATCGTTACAGCCGATCAGTCTTTCATAACCAAATTTTCCCTGACTGAGATGGAAGCGCAATTGCAGAAAGATAAATTCCTGCGTATCCATCGATCCTTTATTGTTGGAATGGAAAAGATCAAGGCATTCACATCTGTTTCAGTAGAGATCAATGGCAAAACCTTACCCATTGGCAGAAGTTACCGGGAGCTGGTACAGCAGCTCTTGTCGGAGGGATGATTTTTTGTAGCTTCGTTCATCATGAGACATGTCCTCCGCCAGCATATAGAAAAGATCGTTCCCCTTACGGATGAAGAGTTCGGGACGTTTATCTCCCATTTCAAAACCCGCAAACTGAAGAAACACCAGTTCCTGGTGCAGGAAGGAGATGCTGCCCATGCTCATTTCGATAATTTTGTGATCTCCGGTCTGCTCAAAGTATACCACACCAGTGACGACGGGCAGGAACATATTCTGCAGTTTGCCCCGGAGGACTGGTGGGTAGCGGATTACCAGGCTTGCAGCGTTTCCGGTCCTGCTGTTGTGAACATCAGTTGCCTGGAAGCCAGTGAAGTGCTCAGCATCAGTTTCGAAAACCGTGAACGTCTCTGCAGCCAGTTCCACAAGCTGGAGCATTTCTTCCGCAAAAAACTCAACGGTGGTTTTCTTGCGCAGCAACGCCGCATCCTGAGTATGTTAAATAAGAATGCAAAAGAGCGTTATGAACAGTTCCTTCAAGTCTATCCCGGCCTCAGCCAGCGCCTCTCCAAAACCCTGATCGCTTCTTACCTCGGCGTTTCCCGCGAAACCCTCAGCCGCCTCTCCGACTGATACCTGTGATATACATCACAGAAAATTAGTGACCTTACTCATTGGCCACCCATGTCCCTCGTCCGAAATTTGCAGTGTAATTCATCAACATGAAAAAGACATCTACAATACTGGCTGGTGTGGCGGCAATATTATTGCTGACGCTGCTGAGCCTGGGCTTAACTGCGCAAACTCAAAATTCAAATACCATGAGTAAGAAAATTCTGTTCGTTGTTACGAGCCACGACAAGAAAGGAAGTACCGGCGAACCAACAGGATTCTACCTGGGAGAAGTAACACATCCCTGGGAGGTTTTACATGAAGCAGGTTATGACATTGATTTCGTCAGCCCTAAAGGAGGCAAAGCACCGGTTGACGGCTTTGATCTCAATGACCCCGTGAACAAAAAATTCTGGGAAGATCCAACCTGGCGCAACAAGGTGGAGAATACCATGAAGCCTTCCGAAGTGGATCCATCAAAATATATGGCCATTTATTACGCAGGCGGTCATGGCGCTATGTGGGATCTGGCAGATAACCAGGAACTGGCTGCAATCGCTTCAAAGATCTACAGCAATAATGGTATTGTAGGGGCTGTGTGCCACGGTCCGGCAGGATTGGTGAATATCAAAGTCGCGAATGGCAAATACCTGGTAGACGGCAAAAAGATCAATGCCTTTACCAATGAAGAAGAAACAGCCGTTAAGCTGGAGAAAGTAGTTCCCTTCATGCTGGAAAGCAAGCTCATTGAGCGCGGTGCGAAGTTTGAAAAATCAGGGCTCTGGCAACCACATGTTACCGTTGACCAGCGAGTAGTGACCGGCCAGAACCCGCAATCAGCAAAGGGTGTAGGCGAAGCGATCTTGAAAGAATTAAAATAGTAAGTGGTTCAATACAGATGTATACCGGCAGGTTTGGTCACCTGCCGTTTTTTTTATTGAGCTTTATTAGTCTTTTGTAAGATAACGCATCATTGTACTACCCTGTTGGTCCACGCCTACGGCGGCATTCACCAATATGATCACAGCCACTTTCTTTTCAGGGTCAACGCCCAGATAAGAGCGGAATCCTCCTGTAGCACCATTATGGAACATCATCTGGCGGTCTCCATTCTTCACATAGATCCAGGCCATTCCCAGACTGAATTTGTTATCCCTGAAAGTAGTATCATGTGTAAGCCGAATGGCTTTGTTCAGTTTTTTATCTGAGGTTCCCCATTGTGCAGCTGCATACTTCAACATATCCGAGGCAGTGGAACGAAGCCCGCCTGCGCCCTGATAAAATGGTGGAAGGTTCCGGTAAAAATGAAGAGAGCCGTCTTCCCTGTACCCCTTTGCATAATGTGCAGAATCCTGTGGACGGATCCACACCCTGGTATCCCTCATGCCCAGCGGCTGTGCAATGAATTTGTTCACCAGCTCTTCGTAACTCATGTTATACATTCTCTGCATGATAGTACTGGCAAGTGAAAAGCCAGCATTTGAATACTCATGCTTTAAACCCGGCTCCCTGGTGAGTTTCAGGTTTTTGAGGAAAGAGAAGAATTTATCAACCGGATAAATGGTAATTCCATTTTCATCCATCTTTTCATCCTGATAATCCGATGGCATCCTTGGGAAAGCAGCCGTATGATTGAGCAGGTCTTTAAAAGTGACCATCCTGTTATTGAACTGTAATGGAGGAATGGAATCAGGAAGATATTTATTCACCGGGTCATCCAGTTTTATTTTCTTCTCACCAATAGCACACGCTACGATGGTTGCCGTAAAAGTCTTGGTAATGGAGCCCAGCTCAAAAATTGTATTGGCATCCGGAATTTCATGTAAGGTTTTGCTGGCTTCGCCGTAGTCGTAGAAATATTCTTTTCCGTCTTTCAGCACACCAATGCTCATACCAACAGTGCCGGCAGTGGAAATATAAGTCATGGCAATTGAATCCACTTCTTTATCAAGCTCAGTTTTCAGCGGGTTATTGGACGCTATCTTAGTTATATCTTTCGGCTTTGCCGGCGCAACATAGGATTGAAAGAAGAAGGCTCCCACCTTATCATCAGCTTCCAGTCCAATCCCTACAGTGAGCGGAACAGAAGCAAATTCTGCTTTATAAATGAGCGCGTTTTGAGTTGATCGCTCATAAGTGAGCTCCTTCAGTTCGCCGAGAGGAAAGAGATTTTTTTCAGTAACATTCCTGAAATTGTCTTTTGTAATGGCCGACCTGAATGAAGAAGCAGTAAGATCATATAACCTGTCCACATCCTTCGCATTCAAGTACTGTTTCACCAGCACGGCAATGGAGTCGGTTCTTTGCATGACCGTGCGTTGTGCTGCACTTGAAATAGAGATGGCCAGAAGGGGCAAAACGAGAAAGGATCGAAGGTTCATACCTGAAATTTTACACTGATTGATGCTCAAATATGCAGATTGTTGGCCGCTTTACAAAGAAACAGCTTACCGGCTGTACAATATCTGCTATCAAATGCCAATTACATACAGCTAAAAATAAAAATTTATATTTGATCCGCATCATTGCCACTCAAAGGCTTCCCCGGACTCCCGTATTATTTTAATCCGTCATTGAATGACATCACCAATTATCAAGACCAATTACACCATCATTACCGGCGGGCCGGGCATGGGCAAAACTGCCATCGTGCATCATTTGTCTGAGCTGGGTTATCACTGTGTGCCTGAATCAGGAAGGGCCATCATCCGGCAGCAAACAGCAGAAGGCGGGGATGCGCTTCCCTGGAGCAATCCGGCTGCATTCGCCAAACTGATGTTCAACAGTTCACTGGAAGATTATTTCCGGCTCATTACTGAATCGGCGCCTGTGTTTTTCGACAGGGGCAGTCCGGATGTGATCGGCTACCTGGAGTTGAACGGCCTGCCTGTTCCTTATGAAATGATCGAGGCAGCCAGGAACAACCGCTACCACCAATCCGTTTTCATCACTCCGCCCTGGCAGGAGATCTATGAAAATGACAGGGAAAGAAAACAGGATTTTGAAGAAGCCGTCAAAACGTATGAAATGATGCAGGCGGTGTACAGCCGTTATGGTTATGACCTGGTAGAGATTCCAAGGCTGTCCGTTGCCGACCGGGTCAACTTCATACTTGACCAACTCAGCGAAGTGTTCTGAGCTGACGCTAAACGCCCGGAATTTGACGTAAGTGCACAGGTCATTAATCCCGTCTATCCGGTAAATTGCAGCATACATTCACTCAACATCATCACTATGCAAAATTCCAGGAAATTCAAATCAGTGGATGAATACATCAAAGCATTTCCGGACTTTAAAACACAACTGGAGCACATCAGGGCCATCATCCGGGAAGCCGCTCCCCAGGCGGAGGAGATGATCAGTTACAATATGCCGGGTTATAAGCTACATGGCATGCTGGTCTATTTTGCGGCCAATAAGGCGCATCTCGGCCTGTACCCCAGCGCCGCCAAACTGGAAGACTTTGAAAAGGAACTGTCGAAGTATAACAGGACCAAGGGATCCATTCATTTCCCTTATGACGAGCCTTTGCCCGCAAAACTGATCAGCCGGATCGTGAAATACCGGGTAAAAGAGAATGAAGCGTTGGCGAAGATCAAAGCTGAAAAGAAGAAAGCAGCTGCTAAAAAGTAAAATCCCCTGGTGATCATTCAGAAAACAATCAGGCCGTACAGCTCATAGCCGGGCCCTCATGCAACATTTGATCATGTAGCTTGTCAGTTTCCTGGGATCGCCATCAGCCTGGCATGCCTCGGCAGGCATTTCCGGACATTCAGTGGAACCTGCAGGAACTGATAGCTGAGGACAAAAAGGTATTTTTCCGCTGGACCATCTCGGCCAGTCACCAGCACAACTTCAATAATATTCCCGCCACTGGTAAGCTGTAGTAAGCGGAGGCATGGGTATCTATACATTGAGCAATGGAAAAATAGTCAGCTCCGCTATCATCACAGACTGGGTGGATTTCCTGCAACAACTCAATATCCTGCCGGCCGATCTTCTTGCCTAACAGAGAAAGGCTACCCCTAAAAAAGTTATCTTTATCAACAGGTTCATTGTTCCAGCTGCTGCTGTGAATGAATTTAAAAGCTTTGTGCAGATCAATTTCAACAGGCGCAATAACTAAATAACAATCGCATGCAACAGGCAGGGCAACGTAACTTATTTTTATCAGTTATCCTCTATTTCACCAGTTGCATCTTGTTCTTATTCATTGCATACCCTGTCTCCGCCCAGCGAACACTCAGCTTCCATGATGCGTACGAAGGCGACGAATCTACCCTTACGGCAAAGCTGCCAACCTTTCTGCGCTGGGGATTGCAAAACCAGTTGATCTTCGAGGACCGGGATCAGAAAATACTCATGTTTGATCCCGCAACCCGAAAAGTATCTGAATACAAGCTGAGATCTCCTGCCAGGGCAGCATTACCCTGGAAAACAACAGACATGCCTATAAGCAGTCCTGACGGAAAATTCATTGCCTATCTTTCCAACAATGATATCTTCCTGAAAGATCTGCATACTCAGCAAACCAGACGGCTGACCACAGATGGTAACGACTCCACTCTCAACGGCATTGCCAGTTTTGTATATAAAGAAGAGATCACGGGCCCCAACACCCTGCGATGGAGCCCTAACAGCCAGTACCTGGCCTTCATGCGCTTTGATGAAAGCAATGTACCTGTATATTCCATGTATATTCCTGAAGGGCAATATGGCCGGATCGAAACGCAACGTTACCCAATGCCTGGTAATACCAATCCACGTGTAAAGATCGGCATTATCCATATCCCCACAGGTAAACTGGTATGGGCGGATTTCCCGGATGCAGATCAGTATTTCGGAAGGCTGTCTTTTACCCCCACCAACAAATTGTTGCTAAAATGGATGCCAAGGCAACAACAGGAAGTGAAGGTGTTTGAAGTGAACCCTGACAATGGAGCAAAAAAGCAGATCTACGAAGAGCACTCCTCCACCTGGCTCGATATCAACAATTGCGCAGACATCACTTATATCGATAGTGGCAGGCATTTCATCCTTGCCTCGGAGAGAACAGGGTTCCGCCATTACTATCTCTACCGCGCGGATGGCACAGCACTGAATGCTATCACCAGCGGGGATTACAGCACAGCCAACTATCTCCGGCTCGATGAAAAGAATCATGTACTCTACTTTGCAGCGCGCAAGGAAAATTCTGCGCGCCTCGATGTTTACAGTGTACAACTGGATGGAAAGAATATGAAACGCATCAGCCAGGGGCCCTACCATTACAGCAAGGTGTACATCTCACCCGATTTTCGCTACTTCATGGCCAATTACAGCAATGTTAACACCGTTACCGCTACTGCTGTCTTCAATATGAAAGGTCAAAAGATGGCAGACCTGGGTAATGCACAGGGAAGCCTGTTCAACTCTTATACGCTGCCACGCAAATCTCTCATGCGCATTAAGAGCAGTGACGGCCTTTTTGAACTTCCCGTCACCATCACTTATCCCCCCAATTTCGACAGCACCAAAAAATACCCCGTACTGATGACAGTATATGGTGGCCCCGGCGCCGGAAAAGTGTATGACGAATGGAACGCCGGCCTTGCAGAAACCTACTGGGCCCAGCAGGGTGTTATACAGGTAGCGGCGGACAACCGCAGCAGCGGGCATTTTGGAAAGAAAGGCATGGACTATATCTACCGGCAGACAGGGATCCACGAAACTGAAGATTTTATGGCCGTGGGCAGATGGCTGAAACAACAGCCCTGGGTACATCCAGGCAAACTCTGCATCACCGGCTTCAGCTTCGGTGGTTATATGACCATGATGGCGCTTACCTATGGTGCCGGTGTGTTCGATTATGGCGTGGCCTACTATGGCACCAGCGACTGGTATCTGTATGATACCCCTTACGCAGAGCGCTACATGGGTAGTCCCGCTGACAATAAAGAAGGCTACCGGAAAACAGCAGTGAATACCTATGCACACCAGTACAAAGGCATGCTGCGCATTATTCATGGCCTGAGCGACAACAACGTGCATCCGCAGAACAGTCTTGAAGTTGCCAGTAAACTGCAGGAATTAGGCAAACATTTCGAATTGATTCTTTACCCCGGTGTAAAGCATGGCTTCTCAGGAAAGAAATGGTTGCACAGCAAAAAGGAACTGGCCATCTTCATCAACAGGTATCTTTTACAACCCTGATGCAGTAACTTCATACCTCAACTTTTTCTTATGATCTTTCAAAGAAGCATACCCATTTTATATTCAGGCAATGTGGAGAAAAGCCTTACTTATTACACGGAAGTTTTAGGCTTCGATTGTAAATGGGACTGGGGCAATCAAGATGTGATGGTAGCCCCCAAATGGCAGGGTAAACAGATCGGCACAGCCATGATGAATGCCATCAGGAACTGGCTGCAGGAAAATGCACCACACAATTCTCTGGTGTGATTATACACCGGAGGCTACCTGGCTCCCTTCTACAACCAGTTCGGCTTCCGTCATGCTTACGGCATGAGTATGCGTATCCAAAAACCGGAGCAGTAAACACATTACAAAACGATGTAACGATGTACTGTAATATTAAAGCCTCTCCTATGCCTGTTCCAACCTTCATGAAACTCCTGTTCTTCCCGCTTATTGCCTGCTGCTTTGCGCAATGCAAAACAGGCAGTAACCGTGTTACAGGAAACAGTATTGCGGTAGTGCGTTCCATTGATCCTGCCGATACTGAATATGCAGACCTTGCCCCGCTTCAAAAAGCCATCGGCAATGCCCGCGTGGTAATGCTGGGAGAGCAAACCCATGGAGAAGGTGGCACGTTCCTGGCGCGCACCAGGCTTATAAAATTCCTGCACGACAAAATGGATTTCGATGTACTGGCCTTTGAGAGCGGCTTCTATGATGTTACGCGCATCTGGGAGAATACAAAGAAGGGAGGACAGCTTCAGTCAGAAGTGAAAGGCAGCTTATTCTATATGTACGCTACCAGTAAACAAACGCAGCCACTTTTTGACTGGCTGCAATCCATCCTTCCCTCTAATGACCCTGTTACAGTTACAGGTTTTGAAAGTCAGCATTCCGGGGCCTATTCCAAAAGCAGGATGTTTGAGGATTTTGAAAGTTTCCTGAAAACATTTGATGCAAACGCTATCGACAGCAGTTGGACTGTCTTCAAACAACTATCCGTATCCACTTTCAGCTCAAGGGCCTACAGGCCTTCGGAAAAAGAGAAACAGGTTTTCTTCGGAAAATTAACTACACTGAAACAGTCGTTGTCAAAATATGAAAAGGATCCTGTAACTAACCTGCTCAAGTCACCAGGCTTCTGGTACAGGGTGGTTGCAAGTATTGAATCGCAGGCGTTGCGTTATTGGGAAATGGTCCAGGGTAATGAAGTGTCGTACCGCGACAAACAAATGGCGGACAACCTGATCTGGCTTTCAGAGTATGCCTACCCCGGAAAGAAGATCATGGTTTGGGCGCACAATGTTCATGTGGCAAAACAAACGGGCTCTCTTGCATTTGCACCCGGCAACCAGGCGCAGCAGTTCTTTTCAACCCTCACACCCATGGGCACCACGGTGGAAAAGCATTTCGGAAAAAAAATGTACACCATCGGTTTCACCTCGTCTGAAGGAAGCTACCAGGATTTCAACAATAACCAGTTCATCGCTATCCCCAATCCTCCTGCAGGCAGTATCGAAGACAGGTTGAACCGGACCGGTCATGCTTATGCGTTCATCGATCTGCGGACGGGCAATGGCTGGTGGCAACAGCATCAGACCGGTATGTTGTACGATTTCATGCCCGCCACCGGTAAATGGCCCTCCGTGTATGATGGCCTGTTTTTTATACGTAAGAATTTTCCCGTTGACCGGTAAGCAGTTGCTTCGAACTGTGCAATTGTTGTGGTAACTTGACGAAGTAAAACTCCATCACACCCAATATGGACCAACAACCCGGAGAAAGACAATATCGTTTATTATTCCCCGCCTTCGGCTCTCTCATCTTCTGTGTATTGTACCTGGTAGCTGCGTATCGCTATCCCGGCGGATCACAGCTGGATACGCAAAGCATCGGCTTCAGCTGGACCCAGAATTACTGGTGCAACCTGCTGAGTGAAACCGCCATCAACGGTCTGCCCAACAAAAGCCGGCCCGTTGCCATGATAGCCATGATCGTGCTGGCCATCACCCTCATCTATTTCTGGTATTTCTTTCCGGTGCAGGCAGGTTTTAGGAAACCCGCTCGTATACTCATTCAGGCATCTGGTGCAGCCGCTATGCTCACCGGCCTGTTCATGTCCGGCGAATGGCATGATATGATCATCAACCTCGCTTCCCTCTTCGGGCTTATTGCCATAGCAGGCACTTTTGCAGGATTGTATAAATTGAAATGGACCATCCTGCTCTGGTTCGGGATACTGAACCTCTTGCTGGTAGGATTGAATAATTACCTCTATTATATTGTTGACCTGAGATATTACCTGCCGCTGGTGCAGAAGATCACGTTTTTCAGTTTCCTCCTTTGGATCAGTATTATCTCTATCGGGATGTACAGGAGAAGCATCACGTAATATTTGGTAGTGTCCAGTAGCTCGCCTCCGGCGAGTTACTTCTATTGGTTTGCCTCTGGCAAACAGCGTATCGCCGGAGGCAAGGGAATAAAAGTCATTCGCGGGGACGCGAGCGACTGGGCACACCAAAAGTAAAAGCTGTGCTCCTAAGATGCGTTTGCGGCTGCTTCCAGGTCAGCCAGTACGATCTTTTTCATCTTCATCATCGCCTGCATTACGCGGCCAGCCTTAGCTGCATCCTTATCGGTCATCAGTTCAATGAGGCGGGGAGGCGTTACCTGCCAGCTCAGACCAAACTTATCTTTACACCATCCGCACATGCTTTCTTCTCCACCATTGGTAGTGAGCGCATTCCAGTACCTGTCTATGTCTTCCTGCGTTTCAGCATCTATCACAAAAGAAATGCTGTCGTTGAATTTACCCTGTGGGCCAAAGTTCAGCGCCACAAATTCCTGCCCGAAAATATTGATGGTGGCAGTGAGCAGTGTTCCTTTAGGAAAAGGAGCGTTATCACCTACGCGCATTTCCTTTCCGATGGTGGCGCCTGGAAAAATTTCCTTGTAAAAATTCACCGCTTCTTCGGCTCTGCCATTGAAACATAACATGGTTGTTAACTTAGACATATCCATTGTGTTTTAAGATTTCCAATTGTTGACATCACAAACTTATGCAGCTATTCTTAGATGCAGGAGGGGCAACTGCGGCCAATAAGGGGTATATTGCGCCCATGAACTTAAATACTGCAGCCATAGAGATCCTGCAGGAATTCCTGCAAAAACTGACAGGGCTTAACGCCGAAGAGACCACCCCGCTCTTCAGCACCGCCCGGACCGTAAGCCTGACCAATAACCAGGTGTACATCCCCATTGGCGACAAAAGCCGTAAGCTGGCATTCATTGAAAAGGGTGTAATGCGTGCCTATGCCGTAAAAGACAATGGAGATGAGGCAACCCTGTATATCAGGTGGGAAGGGCAGTTCATCGCTTCTCATGATACCATCATCAACTACAGACCTTCGAGGTTCATATACCGTGCCCTGGAAGACTGCACCCTGCTGGAAGTGGATTATGATACACTCGACAAGATCATGCGGGAGCAACCCAAATTTGAACCTCTCCGCAATTTTTTTCTGCTGCGTATGCTTTCAGAGACCCTCGATATGATCGAATCTTTCGTATTCCTTTCACCCGAAGAACGCTATCAGAAGCTGATCTCCGACCGGTTCAATATTGTGAACCGTGTGCCCGACAAACACCTGGCATCCATGCTGGGCGTCACTCCTGTGAGCCTGAGCCGCATCCGCAAAAGGATCCAGCAACAGAAAAAGCTTAATTAACTTTTGTTAACCGTTCCTGAGGCTAGCTCCCGATAAATTTGTTTTATCAAAATATTCGGTATAGCCATGGAACAATTCATCAAAATAGTCCTCGAAATCTTCGGCATCTCCGCCGTTCGTTATTTCATACTGGCAGGCATTCCTTTCCTGCTCTTCTACCTGCTCTTCAACAACAGGGTGAAGCATTTAAAGATCCAGCAGCGCCAGGCGGCAAAGAAGGATTTCTGGAGAGAGATCTGGCACTCGATGCAATCCACTTTCGTTTTCACTCTCATCATTGTGGCACTGGTAGCTACTCCTATCCGCCAGTACACACAGGTGTATGATAACGTATCGGACTTCCCCGTTTGGTGGATCCCCGTCAGTGTAGCCCTGGCCCTCATCATCCACGACACTTATTTCTACTGGTTCCACCGCCTGATGCATCATCCGAAAATATTCAAGCATACACACCTGGTTCACCACAAATCCACCAATCCAAGCCCCTGGACCTCCTACTCTTTCCACGTGATCGAGGCAGTGGCTGAAGGCGGTGTACTGGCAGTTCTGGTATTTGTATTGCCTATGCATGCCATCAGTATCCTCTGGTTCACCATCGTGGCATTCCTTATCAATGTGTATGGTCATCTGGGTTACGAGATCATGCCCAAAGGACTGAGAAAATCCTTCCTCTTTGAGATCATCAATACATCCGTGCATCACAACCTGCACCATAGCAAGTTCAAAGGAAATTACGGATTGTACTTCCGCTGGTGGGATCGTATGTGCGGTACAGAGAATCCGGACTATGTGAAGGAGTATGATAAGATCCAGGAGCAACGATTCGGTGCAGCATCCGTTCCCGTTAAAGTTGTAGCGGAGCCCGTTGCCAAGAGAGCCTGATCAACGCAATACCTGGTAATGCAGCAGTACCACACCTGAAGGGAATGTAGTGGTGGAAAGTAACTGAAGGTCCTGCTGGTCAAAATATTTTCCAAAGAAAGGCTTTCCTTTTCCGATGAGTACCGGATGTACATACAACTGGTACTCATCTATCATTTCCAGCTTTATCAAAGCAGTGACCAGCCGTCCGCTTCCATACACAATGATATTCTTGTAGTGGTCATCCGATGGTTCACGCAGCTTCTTCATGCCTTCCTCTATATCATCTTTCAGAATTACAGTATTGCTCCATCCAACTTCTTTCAGTCTTCTGCTGAATACTGCTTTCTGGTGATGGTTCATCATCACGGCATATGCATATTCTTCACGGCCGCAAAGAGGGTTGCAGGTCTTCTGCGGCCAGAAATCAGACATGGCCAGGTAAGTGACCCTGCCCAGCAGGATGGTATCAGCCCGGCTAAGTTCATCGGAAAGCCTGCGCCCCATCTGCGCATCCCAGCATTCGAAGTGCCAGTCGAGCTCCCCGTTAGGACCAGCCATATAGCCATCCAGGGTAATATTCATTGAAACGATCACTTTGCGCATGCCGGATAATTTTCAGTACGGGGATCAGAAACAGTTCTTTCCACGATACAAAAATACCGGGCTCATCCCGTCAAAAGCGGGTGTGAAACAGACAAATGAGGGGCATTTTGCGGCAGTTCTATTCTACCGGCAGCAGGTCATATCAGGAGATGGGATTATTATTGTTTTCGATCATCATTTCCGCAACGGCTCTTACATTCAGTTCCACCGGTTCCACAACGGGTACTTCCTTGCTGCTGAAAGTGCCACTGAGGGCCTGCAGTTTCCTCGCCTGTGGAATGAAGCGGCTTTCCAGTGAGCTCACGGCATTGTTATAGTGCTTCACGGCGGAGTTGAGACTGTTGCCGATATTACTGAAATGCCCCAGCAGGGTGGCAGTTCTGTTATACAGCTCAACTCCTGCGCCACGCATCTCTTCAATATTCTCTGTGATGCGCACCTGCTGCCATACAAAGCCAACCGTTTTCAGCAGGGTGATCAATGTTGTAGGTGTGGCAAAGATCACTTTATTGCGGATGGCATCTTCAATCAGTGTGGGGTCCGCAGCCAGTGCTGCACCGAAAGAAGATTCGATCTGCATGTACAGCACCACATAATCGGGAGAATCGCTGAACTGGCTCCAGTATGCTTTTGCACTAAGGTTCTTCAGGTGATCACGAACGGCCTGCGCATGCTGGGTCATGAACAGTTTCCTTTCTTCTTCATGCTCGGTTTCAAAAGCCCGCATATAGGAAGTGAGCGGTACTTTTGAATCCACCACAATCAGTTTATTGTCCGGAAGCCTGATGATCATATCAGGACGAAGGGTCCCTTCTGCACTGGTAACGGACACCTGTTCTTCAAAATCGCAATGCTCGGTCATGCCGGCAAATTCCACAACACGCCTCAATGCTATTTCTCCATAACGTCCACGTGTATGCGATGTTTTCAAAGCAGTTACCAGGTTATGTGTTTCTTTCTGCAATGCTTCGGTCATCAGCTGAACGCCCTGTATGTACTGGTTGATCTGGCCATGTTGCTCCATGCGCACTTTTTCCAGTTCATTGATCTTGGTATCGAACTTGCCAAGACTTTCCGTTAATGGTTTCACCAGTGCATCGATGGCCTGTTGTTTTTTATCCAGGTCACCTTTGGCTTCTGTGACCTGCGTTTCCAGGGTAGACTTTGCCAGTGACACAAAACTCTCATTGTTATGTTTGAGCGCTTCGGCCGAAAGCTGATGGAAGGTAGCCTTCATGCTTTCATTGGCGCGGTCCATGAATTCCTTTTGCTCCTGCAATCGTTGTTGTAACTCTTTATACTGCGTGCTCAGCCTTATGCTGTCCTCCCTTCCCTGGCTGAGTTTCTGATTCAGGTCACTGATAGTTATAGCTGTTTGCTGAAGTTGTTGATTTGCAGTAGCAAGCTGTTGTTGCTCTGACCCTAAGCGGGTATTCAATACCGCAATTTGCGAAGCGGCTTTGCTTTTTGAAAGCAGGTATGTAAGGATGCAACCGAATGCAAAAGCCAAAATACCCACCAGGATTAGTAAGTTCATAGTAGATTCTTTGGTATAGAATAAACCAAATGTCACCTTTTTTTTTTAGAAATAATACAGACCATGTATATTGCCCGGTAATAACCCTCAAAACAGAGATTTCTTCACATAAATATGGCAACCAAGTTAACGGGCGGAAGCCAGCAATTGATCGACTTTATACAGTCGTTGCATCCCATCAAAGATGAGATTGCTGAGTATATTAAAAAAAACTGTTCAGAAAAAAAGATAGCAAGAGGTAAGATACTTCTTGAAGCAGGTGAAGTATGCGAGCACTATTATTTCATTAAGAGAGGAATGGTGCGCGGCTTCATTATAGAAGATGGAAAAGAGATCACCACCTGGATCTGCCGTGAAGGTGAAGTGGTTACTTCCATTCAGAACCTGCTGGATATTGAAGCGGTTGGAGAGAACATGAAAACACTGGAGCACTGTGAGCTCATCATTATGCCAACTTCGGGTATACAATACCTTTATGATACTTACCCTGAATTCAACACGGTAGGCAGGAAGCTGCTGGAAAGATATTATTACGATGCCCAGCAACGCGCCATCATCTGCCGCATCCCCAATGCCGCCAAGCGTTACGAACATTTCCTCAACACAAGGCCCGAACTGGTGAACCGTGTTCCGGGAAAATATATCGCCTCCTTCCTCAACATGACGGAAGAAACACTCAGCCGCGTCCGCAGTGCCCGTACAAAGAACAAGCCCAGGCCGGTTAGCAGAAATCAGGAGAACGACTGACCTGCGTCAACTTTCAGCAGATCTGACTTTACCATATTTGTAGCAGCAGATGGGGATTATCCTCATTTGAATCACCTTTCAATCGCTCTATATGAAAATTGAACAGATCTATACTGGTTGCCTGGCACATGGCGCTTATTATATCGAAAGCAATGGCGAAGCCGTAGTGATCGATCCACTGAGAGAAGTAGCTCCCTATCTTCAGAAAGCCGAAGCTGACGGGGCCGTGATCAAATATGTGTTTGAAACCCATTTCCATGCAGACTTCGTTTCCGGTCATCTTGATCTAGCGAAAAAAACGGGTGCAAAGATCGTTTATGGGCCCGGCGCAGAGCCCGGGTTCGAAGCCATCACAGGGGAGGATGGACAGGTTTTCAAAGTGGGTAATGTAAGTTTTGAACTACTCCATACACCCGGTCATACCATGGAAAGCTGTTGCTTCCTGCTGAAAGATGAAACAGGAAATCCTGTTGCCCTTTTTTCCGGCGACACACTCTTTATTGGTGATGTTGGCCGCCCGGACCTGGCACAGAAAGCAGCCAACAAAACAAAAGAAGAACTGGCTGCCATTCTCTATCATTCACTGCGCAATAAGATCGTACCGTTGCCCGATCACCTGGTTGTATATCCCGCTCATGGCGCCGGCAGCGCCTGTGGCAAGAATATGGCCCGCGAAACCACCGATACCCTCGGCCATCAGAAGCTGACCAACTATGCCTTACGTACAAGTATGACCGAAAACGAGTTCGTTCACGAAGTTACCGATGGGCTCACCACACCTCCCGGTTATTTTCCGCACAATGTAAAGATGAACAAGGAAGGGTACGACAGCCTGGACCTGGTGATGCAACGCGGCAAAGTGGCCTTCACACCAGATGCATTTGAAGCAGCGGCCAATGAAACCGGCGCTCTCCTGCTCGACACCAGGGATCCGCAGGTATTCGCAAAAGGGTTTGTTCCCAACTCCATCAATATCGGTATCGATGGCAATTTCGCTCCCTGGGTGGGCGCGCTGGTGCCAGATATCCAGCAACCCATTCTGCTGATCACCGATGAAGGCCGTGAAGAAGAAGTGATCACACGCCTTGCGCGGGTGGGTTATGATAATACCATCGGATTTCTCAAGGGTGGTTTCGCCAGCTGGCATGATGCCGGTAAAGAAACCGATCATATTCTCAGTGTGGCCCCGTCCACTGTTGCCGGACTGCTTCATCATGCTGATGTGGAAGTGCTGGATGTGCGCCGCCCGGGCGAATACCGGTTGATGCATGTGGAGAATGCCACCAATATTCCGCTGGATGAGATCAATAAAGAAATCGCTTCCCTGGACCGCGATAAAAGATATATCGTGCATTGCGCCGGAGGTTACAGATCCATGATCTTCCTGTCTGTTCTCCGCGCCCGTGGTTTTGAGCACCTTACCGATGTGCGTGGAGGATTCAGTGCTATCAAAGAAGATGGCCGCTTCCCCCTCACTGCGGGCCAACCTACGCTCTGAAAATAGTTGCATAGCCCTAAACACAACCGGTTATGGATGAGATACTCCGTACCGGTTTCTTTTTTGATTATCTTCATTGCATCTTTTATCAGTAAGTATGCAGCCCACGCCACCTGTACGTTTCCATTCTTCGCTCCCACCTCCTCACCTGCAACAATATGTGCAGGCATTCTGGTCGGCAGAAGGTGCCGGTGCGCTGACATTGGGAGCCATTGCAGACGGATGCCCCGGCCTGGTGTTTCACCAGACTGACCGCGGGTTGTTCTGGAATGATGGCGCCAAAAAGCTGTCGTCTTTCTTTTTATACGGACAAACAACCCACCTCAACAAAATGCAGACAGGTGGCGATTTCCGCATGGCTGGCGTTATTTTTTATCCGCATGTGATGAAGATCCTTTTCGGTTTCAACGCCAGTGAGATCACGGATGACTGCGTTGACCTGCTCCTGCTGTCCGGCCCCGAAGGAAAAGAACTGGTGCAGAAAATGGAAGACATATTGGACCCTGGCGGTATGTATGCGCAAATCGATAAATACCTCAGCGATATTATCTATAATAAGAAGATCACACACGACACTATTGTTCAGAATGCCGTGATCCAGCTGATGCAATCAAATGGCGATGTGAACCTGAAACAATTGCAGCAATCCCTCTTCATTACGGAAAGGACCTTTGAAAGAAGGTTTGAACAATATGTTGGCATCTCTGCCAAACTCTTCTCCCGTGTATGCCGCTTCCAGGCCAGCTTACAGCAGTTGCGCGCCGGGAATTACGAGAAGATGTCCGATATCGCCTTTAACAATGGATATGCGGACCAGTCGCATTTTATCAGGGCCTTCAAACAATTTACGGGATTTTCTCCCGCAGAGTTCAACTCCAAAGAGAATGCGGAGCAGGTTTCACTGATGCTGATCCGGTAATCGGAGAGCACCTGCTCGCCTCTGGCGAGTGAGGAATATTTGTTCGCCTCCGGCGAACGCTGAACCCGCCAGAGGCGAGCAAATAGAAGTTACTCGCGGGGACGCGAGCGACTGGGCTCACCCCGTTATTGTGGGCACACCTTGCTTCCTTCACTAATGTCGGATTTGTTCAATGTGGCCGGACTTCCCCTTTCTAGCTTTGCCCTGTAAACAAACCGATATGGACATGCTCACTTTCACCAACCTTATTTCTGCCGCAGGCACTTTACTGACCGGCCTCATCGCCGGCCTGATGTTCAGCTTTTCCGTAGCCATCATTCCCGGTCTCACCAGGCTGCCCGATGCCGGCTACCTCCAATCTTTTCAGCATATCAATGTCAGTATCCTCAATCCTGTTTTCCTGTTCACATTTGTAGTTCCGGTCTTTCTGCTGCCGCTCGCTACTGTGCTTTTATTCAAACAGGGTAGTAATGCATGGATCTGGATGCTGGTTGCTGCTATCGTTTATATCATTGCTGTATTTGGAGTTACCATCGGCGGCAATGTTCCCCTGAATGAAGCACTTGCAAAAGCAGATCTCAACGGTGCTTCTGCAGATTCCCTGGCCGCTATCCGCGCAGCCTTTGAGCCAGGCTGGAACAAGCTGCACACCATCCGCACTGTTGCCAATGTGATTGCAGCCGCGCTCAGCATCTATGCCTGTATCCATACCTTCAAAAAATAACCATGCTCAGAATCATCATTCTTACTATTATCCTACTCGCAGGTATTTCCGCTTCCAGGCCTCAACATAAACCTGTTTCAAAAACCATCACCATGAAAGGAATGAAGTTCGTTCCTTCCAAAATTGAAGTCAGTATAGGTGATACCGTTATATGGATGAATGAAAGTGGTGGCGGGCACAATGTAGTAGCCAATGACGGCAGCTTCAAAAGCAATATGCTGGAAAAAGGCCAGTACTATGCCCTGGTGTTCACGAAGACGGGGGCTTACAAATACTACTGCCAGCCTCACCGGATCATGGGCATGAAAGGACTCGTGGAGGTAAAGGAATGAGTGATCAGGTCCATTGGTCACAAAGGGAAAAGACAAAATAATTTGTTACGATCATTATAGAACTCAACATTTAACCTGTAATTTTGTGCATCACCGGCAAAGGTCATGCTCAAAAAGTTCGCCGCCATATTGCTTCTCTTCGCCATTTCGGTTCAAACCTTTCACAAGGTGATGATTGTGATTGACTTCTACCGCAACCAGGATTATATTGCAAAGAATCTTTGCGAAAATCGCTACCAGCCTCAGCTTCATTGCGATGGCCACTGTTTGCTGGCAAAAAAACTGAAGGCAGCGGAAAAGAAAGAACAAAGAAATCCAGAGTCAAAAGGCGAGAATAAACAGGAAGTGGTTTCTTCGCGTTCTTTCTACCCGGTATTCATTTCAAAGACCATTGAACCTGTTACTCCTCACATCCACACCAACAACGGCAAACCCGTTGATTTTGCAGAAGACTTCTTCCATCCTCCCGGCGCTTAAGCTTTCATACTTCAGTTCCATTACAACAATTTCCAGTTTCAACCTGTGCAGTACTGCTATGTCCTGCATACATGCAGGAACTGTGCTACTGCGCACAATTCTCTGAACAATGCACAAATTGTTTTGCCTGTTGCTGACAACTCTGTTGACAGCAGCAACAGCCCCCTTATGCGCACAGGAGACCATTACCATCAGGATTGCAGATAAAACAACCCGTGAAGTTATTCCCGGAGCTACCATCACCACTGCAGATGGAAAAATATTCGTGGCCAATGACAAAGGTGAGATCACTATCAGCAATATCGCCAGCTCCTGCAAGGTGACCGGCATCGGTTATGCAGAAAGAACCATCGATCTCAACAAGACATTACAGATCATTCTGCTTGAACCACAGGCAACCGGTATGCAGCAGGTGATCGTTACCGCCAACAGGCAGGTACAGCAGCGCAATGCAGCCCCCGTTGCCATCAGCAGCATCAGCGCTCTCACCATTCACGACACTAAGGCCACCACCATCGATCAGCTCATCAACAAAACACCAGGTGTATTCATGGTGAACCTCGGCAACGAACAACATATGATGAGCATCCGTCAACCCATGAGCACCAAAGGCCTCTACCTTTACCTGGAAGACGGCATTCCCATCCGCACCACCGGCGTGTTCAATCACAATGCATTACTGGAAGTGAATATGACCGCCGTTAAGAATATCGAGATCATCCGGGGTCCCAGCTCCAGCATGTATGGCGCAGAAGCCATCGGAGGCGCTATCAATTTCATCACCAAGGCCGCTCCCGTAGAGCCGATGGCAAGGGTCAGCCTCCAGGGAAACAACACCGGATACAGTCGTGCAGACATCAGCACGGGCGCCAGTTTCGGCAAACTGGGGATCTCATTCAACGGATACTTTGCACAGAACAACAATGGAGTGCTGGAAAGGAGCGATTTCAAAAAATATACCGGCACACTCCGAGCCGACTACCTCGTTTCTGAAAAAACCAGACTCATCGTTTCACTCACTGCCCTGGATTATTACAGTGATATGCGCGGCAGCCTCGACAGCGCCGCATTCCGCAACAAGGACTACAGCACGCCACAAACATTTACCTGGAGAAAGGTAAATGCTCTCCGCCTCAAAGCGCAGCTTGATCATAAGTGGAATAATGGAAGTAATTCCAGCATCGCCCTGATCTACCGTGATAATTCCGTAGCACAGAATCCATCTTACCGTATAAAGGATGATTACAGGCGTGCAGGAGCTGGCTTTACAGGGAACAAGTCACTCGCTCACGGAGAGCTTAACGACAACTCTTTCAATAGCTATGCAGTGGTGGCTACCCACCAGCAACAATGGCTGGCAAACAAACTCAACACTGTAAGCGGCCTCAGTGTAGACCTAAGTCCATCTACCTATAACGCCAATTACATACGCATACAGCAGGACCCTGACACACGCAGGTACCTCAGCTACACAGAGAGAAAAGACAGCCTCTTAAGTAATTATTACACCAATATCCGCAATGCTGCAGCATTCACACAGCTTGAGTACAGGCTCACGGAGAACCTTCGCCTCACAGGCGGACTGCGCTTTGACCTGTTCAGACTGGCATTCCGGAATTACCTGCCCCCTTCTGCATTCAGTGGATCACCCAATACAACAGAAACCTACAAACGCTTTACACCAAAGGCTGGTCTCACCTGGCAGCCACTCAAAGCAATCGGACTCTACGCCAACTACAGCGAAGGTTTTGTGGCGCCACAGGTTACTGAGCTCTTCAACGGTGTAAAAGTACCCGACCTCAAGCCGCAGACCTTTTACAATTATGAAGCGGGTGGCTGGCTCAGCCTGTTGCAGGGAAAGATATATGCAGACTGGAGTATTTATTATCTGCAGGGCACCAATGAGATCATCAGTATCCGTTTTGATGATGGCAGCTCAGGTAATGCCAACGCAGGTAAAACAAAACACCAGGGTGTGGAATACGGGCTCACACTCCGCCCCACCAAAGAATGGATGATGCGTTTCAGTGGTGCCAGTTCCACCCATCGTTTTGTGAATTATGCCGAAAAGGATATTTCCTACAATGGCAAGACCATGAATGGCGCTCCTGCCTTCACCGGTAATGCAGAGCTCATGTACAAGCCCAAATGGTGCCCCGGTCTTCGTACCGGAATTGAATGGCAGCACAACGGCGCATACTGGATGGATCCCCAGAACACAGTCCGCGATCCGGGGTTCAACCTGCTCAATCTCCGCGCAGGATATGAATGGAAGGCGCTGGAACTGTGGTGCAATGTGATCAACCTCACAGACAGCTATTATAGTATCAATACCACTAAGAGCGCATTTGGTTATGCATATACCGTAGGCAATCCACAGGCTTTCAATATCGGCATCGCTTATACGTTTACTGCGAAAAAGAAATAGCATGATCAGAAAGAATATCTATAAATGGCACCGCATCAGTAGTCTGATCATCGCCATTCCCGTGTTACTATGGGCTGTCAGTGGCCTCATGCATCCGATGATGACCACTATCAAACCACAGGTAGCAACACAGTCACTGCAAACAGAAAGCATCGACAGTACAGCACTGGAAATACCCTTACAGGAAGCGCTCCGGCTGAACAACATCGAAGAATTCCATAATGTACGGCTCATCCATATCGATACCAACTGGTTCTACCAGCTTCAGTTGAAGAATGCCAAACCGCCCATCTACATCAGTGCGAAGAACGGAAAGGAACTACGCAACGGCGATAAACTTTACGCGCAATACATCGCCAAGCTCTTTCTGCAGGGGCAACCGGAAAGTGTACGAAGTGCCCAGTCGCTCGCATCCCCGCGAGTGACTTCTATTGGTTCGCCTCAGGCGAACACCGTGTCGCCGGAGGCAACGGAATATTCGTCACTCGCGGGGACGCGAGCGACTGCTCCCCTGGCTTCAGAAACAGCTTCCCACGATTGCTGTGACGAAGCCACCAGTTGCGTACTCGCAGACACCAGCGGCAGTCTGGTGCAGAGCGTAGAGATCGTCAATAACTTTGATGGAGAATACAAATACGTGAACCGGCTCCTGCCCGTTTACAAAGTTCAGTTCGACAGAGCTGACGGCATCAGGGTATACGTGGAAACCACCCAGGACCGCTTTGCATTTGTAATGGATAACCGGCGCGCAACATTCGATACTTTTTTTGCCTGGTGCCATACCTGGGAATGGCTCAGCTTCTCCGGCAAGTTCAAATACCTGCTGATGGGACTGATCACTTCCCTTGCCTTTCTTTCCACCTGCATGGGATTGTATATTTTCTTCATTACCAAAACAAAGAAGGGAACACAACCTATGGCCAAAGCAAGAAGGAGACATAGGATCGTTTCACTGGTTGCCTGTGTTTTCACACTGATGTTCACTTTCAGTGGTGGTCTGCACGCACTGGAGAAACTAAATACACCAGACCCCATTGCGGACAATACCAGTAATGAGATCCGGGCATCTTCTGTAAGCCTTGACTACAGCAGGCTTCAAGCCGCCATCCCTTCAGAAGCCATCAATGATATTTCGATAGCAAAGGTCCATGCTGCACTCTACTGGAGAGTGAGCAGTAAAAGCAAAAAGCTATTTTATATCAATGCTACTGATTACACAATATTACCAAACGGAGATGAGCAACATGCAGTTTCTCTCGTCAGTAATTTCAGCGGACATGCAGCAGGAGATATCACCCAAAAAGAACGTATCACCAAATTTGCCGGTGAATATGGCTTCATCAACAAAAGATTACCGGTATGGAAGATAAGTTATGCCAGCAAAAGCAATGAACGGTATTATGTTGAAACCAGTACCGGAAAATGTGCTGCCTATATAACGGACAAAGACCTGTTTGAAGGCTACAGTTTTGCATTGCTGCACAAGCACCATTTCATGGACTGGGCCGGTAAATCTGCCAGAGACATCAGTACCATGATCGCTGCGGGTTTGCAGGTGATCATGGTACTGGTAGGATTGTTTTTGTTTTACAGATGGATCAGGCGTTAACCTGGTTACAGTTTCAATTTCACACCCAGCCTGCCAAGAAGTCCGCCGATGGAAACGATCAGCAATGCAAAGGCAAGCGACTTCAGCAGTCCTACAGCACCGGTAAGTAATACATCCGGCAGGGACCATCCCGTAGCTACCGCTATCGCATATACGAAATAAGGTATGAGATAACACAGCAAGGTATTGGTCCCTGCCGGCTTGATAAAATCGAACCATCCTGCTTTTCCTTTCTGATCGGCAATCCAGTTCACCACTACGAATGTTACGATAGTGATGCCGCTGCAGATCAGTACCCAGCTGGGTGTAACCCTGATCTTGGAAATCCCCCAGTAAGGACGTAAGGCAAAACCCAGCGCCAGCATCGCAGCAGCAATTGCCAACAGGAAGCTCATCATTTTTGCATGCTGATTCAACTGGTAATAATGAAAGAAGATGGTAGTGGTGATAGCACCCCCAACCACCAGCGCAACGTGACCGCCGGAGCCCAATGGGCCGATGAGTGTTTGTATGATCTCATTCTCCAGCAATCCTGCATGAGACGCAATACAGATACCGGTGAATATTGCCCAGAAGATCCAGAGCACCACAATCTTTTTCTCTGCCAGCATTACCAGGATGGCGCCTGCCATATAGGCCCATCCGATCAATCCAAGTATACCCCACCAATGTGTGGCGAATCTTTGCATATGATCTCCTGATCCGCTCCGGCAGATAAATGCCAGCACCAGCAGTACACCAATGCCTGCAGTTTTCAGTATTCTTTTCACCCAGGGATTGGTATCTTTCGGCCAGGCATTCCAGAGTGCGATAAAAGAAAGACAGCTCAGCACATTCCATATTCCCCTGTTGATGCCTGTAGCTTCCGCATTCAGCGATTCGCCATTTACCAGGAACAGTCCCATTACCAGCAATGCTGCACCACGCTCCAGGATATGTAAAAAGATCTGCTGATTGTTATCTCCCTTCTTTCTTCTGGCCGCAATAGCCAGGGGGGCAGACATGCCTACAATAAAAAGGAAGGCAGGGAATACGATATCAGCCAGCCCCATGCCGTCTTCCGCAGCAGCGGTATGTTCCAGCCAGCCTGGAATATCTTTCAATGACCAGAGATCGTTCACGAAGATCATGAGCACCATGGTAAGTGCGCGCAGGATATCGATACTGGATATCCGCAAAGGAGTAGCAGGAGCGGTGGACATGTTTATGGGTTTGTAGTGGTTATTTCACCTCCTTGATGGCATCGAATAATGCACGGAAACAGGCAGCCTGTGTATTCGTACCAGCTGTTTCATTTTTCTTCCTGCCATAGAATTCATCCAGGAAAGACTGGGCCGGCGACCATACCGTCTGGATCATACCCTGGAAGTTTGCTTTCATTTCAGGGGTGGACTGTTTCCTGTAACTCACCATATCATTCAGCTGCACCAGTGCATGCGATGGTGTTCTCCAGGGACAGGTAGCTACACGCAATCCTTTCCCGGCAAAGATCACAGGCGTTTTATCGGGGCGCTCATAATGCCAGTCGCAGATAAAAACATCCTTTGGTATCAGGTCGATAGCGCGGTGCGTATTGTTGAAACTTCCCTCCCACATGCCGATGCCGGTAGTTTTGCCATCGATGAGGCGATCGCCCCAGATCCAAAGCTCTCTCTTTTTAGCTGCAAGATGATCACGGATCTTTCTTACTTCATTAGCGAAGAGCTCGGCTTTATCACGTCCGCTGCAGCGGGGACATTTATCATCGCCGATATAGAACACTTCATCCATTCCGGCATGATAAGCATCAGATTCAAATACATCGCAGATCTCATCTACCAGATCAAATACGATCTTATGCACTTCAGGATGCAGGGGACAATAACTTTTGCAATAGAGTCCATCAGGGTTAGGCCATACATATTTCTCCGGCATTTTCACATGCGGCGTTTCATCAAACTGGGGATACACACGCAGCAGGCTTTCCAGCGTAGTAGCCCAGGACTGATGCCCAAGCAGGTTCACCTGCGGAATAAGCCGGATCTTGGACGCACGGCATGCAGCTACCAGTTTCTTGATGTCGGCCTTGCTCAGCGCAACGCTGTTTCTCAATTCCGGGTGCGACTCATATTCATAATTATAATCAACGCGGAGGATCAGCGTATTTACCTGGCGGGGAGCCAGTTCCTTTGTAATGAAAGTAGTGAATTCTTCCAGACCGGATTTCTGTGGAGCTGCTATACAAAGCCCGCGAACGGGCAATAGCGTATCAATTCCGGATTGGGCCATCGATGAAAGGCTGCAAACGATCGTTAGCAAAAGCAAAGCAGGCGTCAGGGTGATTTTTCTCATAACAGTCATAAAGGTTGAATTTAATAAAAAATTGCCAGACAACATATATCTATACATGTATCTCAACTGGCAATTCTGTAATTAAAATCAGCAGTATGTAATGAAAAAAATCAGGGAGTTTTTTTAAGAAAGAGATAAGGCAATGTTTTTCCATTACCCGAAACCGAGGCCTGTAGCTGGTTTCCTTTGCGATGATACTCGATCCGTTTTGGAAAATCATGATCGGGGTTTTCGCACACGAAATGATCTTCGTCAAGTGAAACGAACTGAAAATACACCACATCCTTATTTCCTTTCACATCAGCCACGTAGAAGATATAGTTGTCTTTTGCTACAATGCGCAGCTTCTCTACAAAAGCAGTATCACTGCCTTTCATGGAAACGCCCCAGCCCTGCCATTCAATAGGAGAAACTTTGATCCATCTTTCGGTGCCGGACCTGTTGGGCTTCATATCCTGTCTTACCCAGGTGCCTTCCAGCCAATCGAGCTTTTTAAGATTTTCAGGACTGGCAGTAACATTCTGTGCATAGCCGGCAATTGTTACCACAATGAGCGTGATAAATGGGAGCAGCTGCTTCATGTAAGGATGTTTGATGTATCCTGAAGTTACAAATTGTTTTGCAGCTGGCAGTCATTCGCGCGGTGAGCGAGTGACTGGGCACTGCATATATATAGGGAGCACCCTGATCATTAGTCAATGGCCGGAAAATCAAAGCCAAAACGGCTTCCCTCTCCTATCCGGCTTTCCACCCAGATAGTTCCGCCCTGCGCTTCTATGAACTCACGTGAAATAGCGAGCCCAAGGCCGGTTCCGCTCTTCTCGTAGTTGCCCGGTACTTTATAATACCGTTCGAAGATCCTCGGCAGGTATTTTTCGTCGATGCCAATGCCATGATCTTTCACAGCAAACGAAACTTTTCCCGCCTTCAAAATTGTTGACACTTCAATCACGGATCCTTCCGGTGCGTACCGGATGGCGTTCGTCAGGAAATTGATCATCACCCAACTGGTCTTTTCCGTATCGGCCAGCACAGCAGGTAATGCCGGACCGTTCTGTGTTCTGATGCTCACCTGTTTCTGCTGCGCCTGGAACTGCACGGCCTGCACCGCCTGCTGCACAATGCTTTCAGGGCTGGCGGCATGCAGCTTCAGCTGAATATTACCTGTTTCCACCTGGCTCATATTGAGCAGTTCACTGGTGATCTTCAGTAACCTGTCAGCATCATCCCGGATGCCGGATAAAAGTTCCTGCTGCTCCTTATTCATTTCCCCTATACGCGGATCATCCATCAGGCTTGCACTCATCTTGATACTCGATATCGGCGTTTTGAGCTCATGCGAAACAGTGGCAATGAAATTTGTTTTCGCTTCGTCCAGTTCATGAAAGGGAGTGATGTTCCGCAGCACTATCACATCACCGATCCGCTCTTCTTCATTCCTCACTTCAATTCTTTCATTCACGAAATAACTTTTCTTGCCGTCGGCAAATATCTCCAGTTCAGACCGCTGTGCATCCTGCAACAGCGTGCGCATGAGATCATTTCGCAAAGCCAGGTCCGGTGCGTATTTTCCTGCTACTTCCTTTTCACGCAGGCCGGTCAGCGATTCTGCTACAGAGTTCATGAAGAGTATATTCTTGTTCTCATCAAATCCGATAATGGCATCGCGCATATTATTGATCACTGCTTCAATACGGCTCTTTTCAAATTTGATGCGGGCCAGATTGCTGTGTTCATACTCATCCAGCTTTCCCGCCATCACATTGAAGGCGTTGGCCAGATCGCCGAACTCGTCTTTCTGACTCAGATGTATTCTTCTCGAATAATTCTTATCGGCAATGGCGCTGATACCGGAAGCCAACTGGCGGATAGGATTGCTGATCACACCGGGAAAATTCACTACCAGGGTGAAAGCTATCAATGCAAGCACTGTGAAAATGATGGTCATCCAGGTGGCGGCACTGCCGGCACTTTCGCGGGCAGCTTCATTCTTGCGCAGAATGGCTTCCTGGTTCAGGTCATTCACCAGCTGGATACTTTGACGAATGCCAGCCATCGCTACTGAATCATTGCGATTGATCCGCAATTGTTCAAAGTACTGACGTACCTGCAGCGTACCATCTTTTTCACCGGGCTCCGTGATATTCTTTTCCTGCAATACCAGGTTGCTCTCAAAAAGGCGGAAGGCCAGCGAGTCTGCCCGCAGGTGCTCCAGTGCTTTGAGCATATTGTTATTGTACACCAGGGTTTCGTAATTGTTCTTCAGTACTTTGTCGGCATCACTTTTGAGTCTGAAAATGGAGATGATACCAAAGACACCGAACACAATAATCACCAGGAAGAGAAATCCTATGCCCAGCGTTAATTTTGTTTTTAGTCGCATCTTATGATAAAATTACAACATCGATGTCAGCGGCAGCCAGTTTGGTCAGCAATTGATTGAACACAGCGGTATTGAGGATCACGTTCCAGATGCTCAGGTGCGGTTTACCGATACAGATAGTGGTCACTTTTTTCTGTTCGGCCACCTCGATGATCCCTTTGGCAATATTCCGGTGTTCCAGCCTGACCACCTCTCCCCCCAGTTCTGTGGCCAGTTTGAAGTTATTGATAAGGTGCCGCTGTTCGGCCAGCCCGATCCTGTCGCCCGCCTCCCGCGGTGTTTGCACATACAGTACATACCAGCGGGAATTATAGTAAGCAGCCAGCCTGGCCGTTTTCCGGATCACCATCCTGGCGATACTGTGATTGCTGCTGATACAGGCCAGGAAGCGCTCAGAACGGCCGTTACCGATACCAGGCAACTCCCTTTCGATCTTACCTTCCACCTGTGAAGCCACTTCTTTCAGGGCCAGCTCCCGCAGCTGAAGGATCTTTTCACTTTGAAAAAAATTGGTGAGCGCAGTCTGGATCTTGTCGTTGGTATAGATCTTCCCTTCCCGGAGACGGGTGATCAGTTCATCAGCTGTCAGGTCTATATTCACTACTTCATCTGCCATCTGCAATACGTTGTCTGGCACACGTTCCGTTACTTCAACGCCCGTGATCTCTTTCACTGCTTCATTGAGACTTTCGATATGTTGAATATTCACTGCGCTCACCACATTGATGCCGGCATTGAGGATCTCCAGTACATCCTGCCATCGCTTTTCGTTCTTGCTTCCCTCCACATTGGTATGCGCCAGTTCATCCACTATCACCACTTCCGGCCTGAGATTGAGAATGGCCTGTACATCCATTTCCTCCAGCTCCTTGCCTTTATAGAAGATGCTGCTGCGCGGTATCACAGGTAAGCCGGGTAACAGGTCGTGGGTTTCTTTCCGGTTATGGGTTTCGATATATCCGATCTTTACATCCACTCCGTTGCGGAGCAGGGTATGCGCCTCCTGGAGCATCCGGAAGGTCTTGCCCACACCGGCGCTCATACCGATATAGATCTTGAACTTACCGCGACGGCTCTGCCTGATCAGGTCTAAAAAATGTTGTACCTCAGGCATGATCGAAGGATTGTACTGTTATCAATTTTTCTTGTTTTAAAAGCTCAAGGCAATGGCAGTGGCCACCATAGGACTGGAAGTAACAGGATCAGTATTTCTCTTGTCAAAATAAGCTTCTTTACCATGCAGAGAGCGTATTTCAAGCCTCCACACTGCATTGCGGAACAACTGCCTGTCGTAGTTCACACTCCATCCGAAAGTTTTGAATCCTTCCGGTGTACCAGTGGCAATGATCACACCATGTTCATCCTGGTAATACTCGCCTCTCACAGCAAAACTATTGCTCTCATCCACTGCATATTTCAGGATCAGCACACCGGTGAACCAATTGTTGAAATCACTGCTACCTTTTCTCTTTTGCTCCATTCCATAATCAAAACCGGCAGTAAGACCCAGCTTCTCCGTAAGATTGAATATGCCATACACATTATGATAGTAGCGCATCAGCCGCACACTGTCTGGTTTGTCATTGCCCGCAAACGTGCTGTAGTTAAGCGTTACAGAAGATAATGGCTTATAGGTTATCTGTGTTCCGAAGGCTGGCGTGGAATTCCCATCCACCCGCTGAATGCGCTGCCAGCCATTCAGGTACATGGCAGCCAGGTACCATTTCTCATTCTTACTGGTAAAACCCAGTTTAGCGCCAGCCTCATAGTAAGGCGAATTTTCAGCCACGATGCTTCGCGTAAGCGTCCAGTTATCTTTTCCGATGGCGCTTTCAAAACCGATATGCGAAGGCATGATACCTGCATCCAGCCAGAGGTTGGCGGTCTTCGATAGTTTCACACCTGCATTGACTTCATAGATATTTTTAAGCACGCCGGGCTCAGCCGCCATATTCGCATTCATGTAAGTGCCTGCGCCAATGGCCAGGTTTGCACGCAGGCGGTCATTGTTGTAGCTTCCTTTCAGGAATGCGAGATTCACATTCACTTCATTCACTCGGTTGTGGCTGTAAATAAAACCGGGGCGTGTATTATTCAATGGCCTGTTCACATCATACACATAATAGGCTTCTGCATAACCACTCACAGTAAAGGGATTGCTCTTAGTTGAATCCTGCGCAACAGCCTGCAGCCCAAAACCGCCTGCCAGTGCTGTTGCCATCATAATCTTTTTCATTGTCGTTTGTAGTTTGTAATTGTTCTATTTCATTTTATCCAATGCGATATTCAGTGCCAGCAGGTTCACGGTTGAAGGACCAAACATGCCCAGCAGCGGGCCATCCGTATATTGATCAACCAGGATATTCAGGCTTGATTCATCCAGCTTTCTGATAGCTGCGATCCGCTTCACCTGTATTTTGGCAGCAGCCGGCGTCAAATGGGGATCAAGTCCGCTTCCGGAAGCCGTTACCAGTTCAGCAGGTACCTGTGACTTGTCGATACCCGGATTGTGCACAAGGAATGTATCGATCCTGTCCTGCACCGTTTTCAGGTAATCAGGATTGGCCGGTCCTTTGTTGGAGCCCGCTGAGCCGGCAGCATTGTAATCCACTGCTGAGGGCCTTGACTGGAAGTATTTATCTTGAGTGAATTTTTGTCCGATTCTCGCATACCCCACAACGTTACCATTTACAGTAACCGTCTGCCCCTTTCCTCCACCGGGAGCCAGTTTAGAAAGCAGCGCTATCGAAATGGGATAGAGGACCGCCAGTAACAGGATCATGATAAGGGTCATCTTAATCGAAGGCAATAAATATTTTTTCATTGTGCTTTTTTTATTCGTTTACATAAAGAGCGTCAGCACCAGGTCAATCAGTTTGATACCAATGAATGGTACAATGATGCCACCAACACCATAGATCAGCAGGTTCCTGCGCAACAGCGCATTCGCGCCGATGGGTTTGTATCTCACGCCACGCAATGCCAGCGGGATCAGCATCGGAATGATAATGGCATTGAAGATCACAGCTGAGAGAATTGCGCTCTCAGGACTGGTGAGGTGCATGATATTCAGGTGCTGCAATGCAGGAATACTGGTGATGAAGAGTGCAGGAACAATAGCGAAATACTTGGCCACATCATTGGCAATGGAAAAGGTAGTGAGCGTACCACGCGTCATCAGCAATTGCTTACCGATCTCCACGATCTCGATGAGTTTGGTAGGGTCATTATCCAGGTCCACCATATTGCCCGCTTCTTTGGCGGCCTGCGTACCACTGTTCATGGCAACACCCACATCAGCCTGCGCCAGTGCCGGCGCATCATTGGTGCCATCTCCCATCATGGCAACCAGCTTACCGCTCTGCTGTTCTTTTTTGATGTACTGCATCTTGTCTTCCGGCCTGGCTTCCGCAATGAAATCATCCACACCGGCCTTATGTGCGATGTATTTTGCAGTAAGCGGGTTATCACCGGTCACCATCACGGTTTTCACGCCCATCTTACGCAGTCGATCAAAGCGTTCCTGAATACCCGGTTTGATAATATCCTGCAACTCAATAGTACCGGTCACTCTGCCGTTGATACTTACAACCAGTGGCGTACCGCCATTCATCGCTATCTCCTGCACCTTCCTTTCCGTTTCAGCAGGAACGGAGATATTATTCTGCACAGCCATCCTTTTGATAGCATCAAAGGCGCCTTTCCGGATCTTTGTTCCATCCGCCTTGTCTACACCACTGCTGCGCGTTTCAGCCGTGAAGCCAACAAACTTCACATCACCGGTTGCATGCGGCGCTTTCACACCCTTACTGTTAGCCAGCTCGATGATACTCTTGCCTTCCGGAGTTTCATCCGCCAGTGAGCTCCACACGCATGATTCGATGAAGCTGTTGATCTCCACTCCATCAGCAGGCCAGAAATTAGTGGCTTTACGATTACCGATAGTAATGGTGCCAGTCTTATCGAGTAACAATGTGTCCAGGTCTCCCGCCGTTTCCACTGCCTTACCACTCTTGGTGATCACGTTGGCCCGCAGTGCCCTGTCCATTCCCGCAATACCGATGGCAGACAGCAAGCCTCCAATTGTAGTGGGGATCAGACATACAAAAAGAGAGATGAATGCCGCAATGGTAATACTCGTATTTGCATAGTCTGCAAAAGGTTTCAGCGTTACGCACACGATCACGAAGATCAGCGTGAAGCTGGCCAGCAGGATGGTCAACGCAATCTCATTCGGCGTCTTCTGACGGGAGGCTCCTTCTACCAGCGCAATCATTTTATCCAGGAAGCTCTCTCCCGGTTCCGTAGTCACACGTACCACAATGCGATCTGACAAAACTTTGGTACCGCCGGTCACAGAAGATTTGTCACCCCCCGATTCGCGGATCACCGGTGCAGACTCTCCTGTGATGGCACTTTCATCCACCGTTGCAATTCCTTCGATGATCTCTCCGTCCATCGGGATCATATCCCCTGCCTCGCAGACAAAAAGATCACCTTTTCTCAGCTGGGAAGAACGGATCATCTTGATCTCATTGGTATGGATCCCGCCTACCGGCTCAATCTTCTTAGCCAGAGTATCCTCTCTTGTCTTACGCAGACTATCCGCCTGCGCCTTACCCCTTGCTTCCGCAATCGCCTCCGCAAAATTGGCAAAGAGCAGTGTTATAAAAAGTATAGCCGTAACCGTTATATTGTAAGCAAAACTGCCCTGTGAATTCTCACCAGCCGAAATCCAGCAACAAACGGCTACCATGATGGCTGTACCCACTTCCACAGTGAACATCACCGGGTTGCGGAACATAATTACCGGATTGAGTTTGATGAAGGCCTGCTTCAGTGCAGTGCCCATCAACTCCCGGGGGAATAATTTATTTTGATTACCTGTTTTCATTGTTCACCTGTTTAATCATTATCGGATACTGAAGTATTCTGCCAGCGGTCCCAGCGCCAGTGCAGGGAAAAAGCTCAGCGCATTGATGATGATGATCACCGCAAAAGTGACCGCACCAAATGTTACGGAGTCAGTTCTCAGCGTACCGCCTGAAGCAGGAATGTATTTCTTGTTAGCAAGTAAGCCAATGATGGCAACAGGCCCGATAATAGGAATGAACCTGCTCAGCAGAAGAATGATACCAGTAGATACATTCCAGAAGATATTGTTATCACCAAGTCCTTCAAATCCGCTGCCATTATTGGCATTGGAAGAAGTGAACTCGTACAGTATTTCAGAGAAGCCGTGGTAGCCGGGATTGTTCAGCCAGTTCTCCGGCTTTACGGCCCAGTCGCCCCCCGCATGCGTGGCAAAGAGATAGGCTGCCAGCGCAGTTCCGCCTTTCACCAGGAAGGCTGACAACAATGTCACCATCGCCGCGATCTTCACTTCCCGCGCTTCCACTTTATGGCCCAGGAATTCCGGGGTCCTTCCCACCATCAGTCCGGATATGAATACCGCGATAATAAGGTAGATGAGGTAGTTCAGAATTCCCACTCCACATCCTCCATAAAATGCATTGATCATCATCGCCAGCATCTGCATCATTCCTGAAAGCGGCATGGTACTGTCATGCATCGCATTCACCGAACCTGTTGAGATCACCGTGGTCATGATACTCCAGTATGCAGAAGCGGCTGCACCAAACCTCACCTCCTTTCCTTCCATCGCACCGGCGGTCTGGGTAATCCCCATCTTCGTGATCTCCGGATTACCACTCATCTCCCAATGCATGGTGGGAATCACCAGACAAAGCACGCCCACCGTCATCACTCCGAAGATCACATACGCCAGCTTCTTTCTGTTGATATAAAACCCAAGCGCAAAGATCAATGCCACAGGTATGATCACCTGTGCCATCACTTCCATCATATTAGTGAGGTAGTTCGGGTTTTCCAGGGGGTGCGTGGAGTTGGCGCCAAAGTAACCTCCCCCATTGGTGCCCAGGTGTTTGATAGCAATGAATCCGGCAGCAGGCCCGCGCGACACCTGCACTGAATCACCCTGCAACGTAACAACGGAATCCTTTCCATCATAACTCGCCGGCGTTCCATTGAAAGCCAGCACCAACGCCATGATCAGCGACAATGGCAGCAGTAACCTGGTGATGGATTTTGTGAAAATGGCCCAGAAGTTTCCCAGATTATTAGTCGTACGTTCTTTCAATCCGTTACATACTCCTATCAAAGCTGCAATACCGGTAGCTGCACTCACAAACTGTAAGAACATCAGTACAAAAGTCTGCGTAAGGTAAGTGGCACCCGACTCTCCCGAGTAGTGCTGCAGATTACAGTTCACCAGAAAACTGATAGCCGTATTGAAAGCCAGATCAGGCGTCTGATCCGGATTACCATCGGGGTTCATGGGAAGATGTCCCTGAAAGCGCAGCAGAAAGAATGCATACACCAGCCACAGCAGGTTGATGCCCAGCATCGCTTTCAGAAACTCCTTCCAGTTCATTTTTTTGTTAGGGTCAATACCACTGAAGCGATAGATGATCCTCTCCAGCGGATTCATAAAGTCTGTGATCGTACGCTCTCCCTTAAATACCCGGACAATATATTTCCCCAGCGGGAATGCCAGCAATATGGTGAGAAGAAAAGTAACGATCACTCCGAATAACTCTGTGTTCATTTCCTGATTCGTTTAGGATTAAAATTTTTCGGGTTTGAGTAACACATAAACGAGGTAGCCAAAAACTACCGTCGATACAATCAGCAGGGATGTCATCATAAAAATTATGTTTAAACCTTTTCAAAGAAGTTGATGCACTTGAAAAACAGCCAGAACAAAACAAGGCTGATAGTGATGAGCGATAGCGTGAGCATAAAAGACGATTTTGTTTACAGGGTGAGATGGGCAAAGGGTGTACCGGGAGGTATGCCAGATTTGGCTGGTTGGACGAAATGCAGAGTGGGATTGATTATTAGGGGATAAAGAATTGTTGGGAAGCTTTTATCGGGAGGGGAGGTTTTTCATTTTGGAAGGGTGGGTTTTTCAAAATGGGTTGCTTTTTGTTTGGGCCGGGGCCGGTGAAAGGGGTATGAAAATTGGGGCTGTAAAACATACCCACACCTGTGGTGGTACTATGGGGATTTGGTGGGGTGAGTTGAAGCGGTAAGGCAATGATGAACTGAAGGATCGTATGTTTCGAAGGCCCCTTTTTCATACCCCTTTCACCGGCAATCACCTTGAGAGTGCAACATAGGAAACCCGTACTGCAAATGATACCGTTCTGAATGAAAGCACCAATAATATCCTCTGATAAAGCAAACCAATATGAACGCATTTCTACAATTACTTGCAGACAGGCAATATCCGGTGATATCATATGCGGACTTCACGTGGGGGCAACAAAATCCTTTTCTGCATCCGTGATCGCTGTGGGGGAGGAGATGGGTACGGGTGCATCAGTGCTGATGAAATGTAAGAGGGGGTCTCCGATGTATAACTGCAGCACAAGCAGGGAGGAAAGCAAAGGGTAATGAAGAGCCGGCCTTCGGATCTGTTGCCCCACTGCTTAATAAATATTCTACTGCTTAATCCCTCAGATCAATAGCTCATAAGTATTCCAGGCTGTTTGGCAGATTTACAGCCGGCGATCATAACCCTTTGCGATTAACCAGAACTAAGAAAGATGGTATTCTTCGATCTTACGATACAACGTAGTTAACCCGATATTGAGCAACCGCGCTGCTTCCGTTTTATTACCACGGGTATGATTCAGCACACGCTGGATATGAAGTTTCTCCATACTGGCAAGTGAGAAGGCAGAGAGCGTAGTGCTCTGGTTGTCCGACGCAGAGAGGGTTTGCTGGAATTCGAGCGGGAGATTGTCTGTTGTCAGTTCGGTAGCCTCAGAAAGGATAACGGCACGCTCGATGATATTCTTGAGCTCACGGATATTGCCTTTCCAGGAATGATATTGCAGGTGCTGCAGGAAATCAGCACTCATGCCGGTAAGACGGCTATTGGTTTTGGCAGCAAAGAGATGGAGGTAATGAGAAGCGAGCGCAGGAATATCTTCCTTGCGTTCATCAAGAGAAGGAAGTGTGATGGTAAATACGTTGAGCCGGTAGTAGAGATCTTCGCGGAACCTGCCGGTATCCACTTCCTGCTGCAGGCTACGGTTGGTGGCCGCAATGATGCGGACATTAACACGGGTGGGTTTGGTGTCGCCGATCTTGATGAACTCATTGGTTTCGAGCACGCGGAGCAGTTTGCTCTGGAGATCGATATGCATTTCACCGATCTCGTCGAGGAAAAGCGTGCCGTTGTGCGCTTCTTCGATCAGGCCCTTCTTGTCTTTGACGGCATTGGTAAAGGCCCCGGCCTTGTGCCCGAAGAGCTCGCTCTCCAGGAGGTCTTTGGGAAAAGCACTGCAGTTGAGCGGCATGAATGGCTGGCCAGCGCGCTTACTGCCGTTGTGGATCGCCTGGGCAAACACTTCTTTGCCGGTGCCCGTTTCTCCGAGAAGCAGAACGGTAGCATCAGTGGGCGCCACTTTCTTTGAGAGCGTGATGGCATCTTTGATGCGGGCGGATGAGCCGATGATATTTTCGAAGCTGTATCGCTTACCTACCTGTTTTTCGAGTTGTGCAACACGCTTTTTGAGCTGCACCTGCTCGATGGCACGACTGAGTAGTGGCAGGATCTTTTCGTTGTCGTCGCCTTTGGTGATATAATCGAAGGCGCCATTCTTCATGGCCTGCACACCGTCCGCGATATTGCCGTAGGCAGTGAGCAGAATCACCTCTGTACCGGGATATTTTGAATGGATAATGGCGGCATAGCTGACACCACTGCCATCCGGCAGCTTTACATCGCTTAACACCACATCGATAGATTCACGCTCCAGCACTTTGCCCGCTGATTTGAGATCGGCCGCTTCAAATACAGTAAAGCCTTCAAGACTGATGATTCGCTTGAGCAGACCTCGGAGTTTCTCCTCGTCGTCAATAAGAAGGATATTGCCTGACATGGAACAAAACTACAGGTTTCGCCTCATCTCCCAATCACCAGTTTTTCTACGCGCAGAATGATATCTGCTTCAAAGCGGCAGATATACACGCCGGAGCTCAGTGTGCGCGTGAGCGGGAGTGCCACCGTGTGCGTTCCCTTCTGATAGGTTACATTGGAAATGGCCGTTCCCACAAATTTACCGTCTGCCGTGTACAGCGTGAGACGCACACTTGTAGGCGCTTTCAGTGTAAAGCGGATAGTGGCCATATCAGGTGTTGGATTGGGATAGAGCGACAGGGCCAGATCACGGCCCGGATCCGTTGGTTCGGGGCCAGGTGAAGTGGGTGGCTTTTCAGGAAGCGGAACCGTTTGCAGGTCATCCGTTAAGAATACAGGAGCACCGGTGAGTGCTATGCCGGTGGAATTGATGGAAGTGGAAACATTCGACTCCGTGAAATTCCATTCGCGTTTTACCATTTTCAGGGATACGTTCATGGCAGCCGGGAATGAGTAAGTAGCTGCAGCATTTTCGGAAAGATCGGTAGCCGTTTTTGCCCAGACCACATACGTGAATTTATTGGCGGCATCACGGAATGCGGCACCATCGATATTGGCAGGCAACTGCATCTGCGTGGTGCGCGCAGCATCGTAGGTGGAGCCGCGAAGAATATCGGAAGTGGTTTTGAAAGCAACGCCTTCCCTGCTGTATTGCTGTTTGTAAGCACCGCCATTGGTGAGCGGCCCCTGCCCTTCCAGCTTGGTGTAAAGACCCATCGTTTGCTGGCCGTCTACCGCTTCTGCTACGGTACGGGAATCACCAAGCACAAAACTGTAGTACTGGCGGACCTCATTCTTCTGACTTTGCACAAGGGCTTTGATGATATAATTACGCTGAGCTTCCTCGGAGCCGATATAAGTGCCGAATGCTTTACGTGGAATATTATTCTCTGTGCAGATATAATGCTTTTTCGGGTAGGTAGTACCGTTATATCCGTAGGCGGTCAGCACAGTCTCAAATTCTTTCTTGAGATTGATATAAGCCTGAGCAGCTGCATCGGAATGACGTTTATATACCCAGCCACCACCATTGGCATCACTCCACACACCCAGGTTGAATTGGGGATAGCTGTGAAAACTGAGCACATCAAAATAGGCGCCCCCCTTGAGCGGATAATCTGCTGTAACTGCACCGCCGGATGGATTATCGGTAAAACGGAGGATGGCATCCAGGAAGCTGGGATAACCCAGGCCACCGGTTGTTATATAGGCTGTGGGATCCACCGTTTTGATCACTTCGTAGGAAATACGGAGCAGGCGGATATAGTGGAAGACCGGGGCCTTCATATTGGGAAGGTCGCAGGGAGTGGGAAGATTGTCGTACCAGTTGCCTGTTTCACCTTTCTTCTTGTATCCGTTGCCACCATAATCGTAATCGGGCTCATTGATGATCTCCCAGAATTTGACCCAGTTTTTGTAACGGGTCACCGTTTTATAGACGTAGAGTGCGTAATAATTGTTCTCGTTAACAGGTGTGCCATTGGCGCCATTGTCCCAGATAGGCTCGTACATATTCTTCCAGAGCACAGACTCATCGGCACAGCCATTGTATTTCGTATTGTCTTTGTGAGCGGTGGAAGGGCCATTGAGGAAAACGGTATTGTCCACGATGCCGAGAGAGGCATAATGAGCAAACTCCGCCAGCCGGATATCATAGCTCCATTGTTCGAGGAAAGATTCGGGAAGTGCGGGCCTCAGGGTTTTAACGCCTGCTCCTTTTACATTTTTGGAGGGATTGCCTGCGGCAATATCGGCGAGGGACTTATCGTCCCAGGAATTGCCGTAGTAACCTGGATTGGTACCATACATGAACTTACCATTGTAAGCAGGCACCTGGGTATTGGCAGTAAAGGATACTTGTGCTGAAAGCTGGTGGCAGACCAGGAGGGCTACCGCCAGGAATACGTGTAATGGTTGTTTCATAAGAGATCAAACTTCACGGTTAGTGTACAGGATTACCGCGGATTTTGAAGCAATTACTTTGCCAAAAGCAAGCAGAATCGGTCAAAAAATAATTACGGCTAGAGGAAAAGCTGACGCAGTGCGGCTTTCAGGAAGGGAATTTTGGGTAATACACTGATAAGGCGGAGCTCGCCGGCCAGGCTGCTTTGGTTCCCAAGGAACTGAAGCACAAGGGAAAGGCGGTTCTTGCGGAAGAGTCTTGTAAAGATAGCTTCACCTGGGAGCCGCTTATTGACAAGCACATCCAGGAGCACGGCGTCATAGAAATGAAAACGGGTATGCTGATAGCTGGTGGGGGAAGGGCGCTCTCTCCTGGCCAGCTGAGCGGCCAGCTGATCGGACTGACGCTGAATGAACTGGAAAGTATACCCACTACTGGGCTTGGTCTGTCCCCCGGCCGTTCCGATATGGATGATACGGCCATCAGACTCAGGAAAGCGATAATTGGTCATAGGGATGGCGCCGGTTTCCTGATCTTCTATGGTATAGGCGGTTTTGATATAACCGGACATATAACTGCGAAGCCCTTCTTCATATTCTTCATCCGTCAGCAACTGCTCCGTGAAGAGCGTGTACTCCACCAGCGCCTTTCGTTCGCTCAGAGGCATCACATATACAAAGGCAGTGCCTTTATCCTGCGGGATCCTGAAATCCATAAGGGTGGCGGCAGCGGGGTCAAAAACGGGCTCCTCCGTTTTAATGAACCATCCTTTGAAATGCTGGAGTAATAAATATTCATGCTTCGCCAGTACAGGACGCAAAGTGACCACACTGTTGAAAATATATGGGGCAGTATAGGTTTCTCCCGATATGGTTATAGAAGCCGCATCACCATTTCCATTCATTTTTTCAATATCACCCTGCAGGAACTGCACATTGGGATGAAGGGAGATGGTCTGCATGCAATGCCGGTAGAAATCTTCCCCGCGTATCATTTTGTACGCATAAGGAGTTATACTGCTCAGCTTTGAACAGCCATTGCCATGATACCAGAGCTGATGGTATTGATGATGAACAACAGACTGAAAGAAGCCGGGCTCTTTCTCCCAGAAGCACCATGTTTTGTTCAGCATACTGGCCGGCTGTTTATCTACCAGCAGGATACGTGCATGCTTTGTGACCGGCTGTTGCAGCATGCGCATCAGCAGGCTTAAAGCAGCGCAGCCGGCGCCGGCAAAAATGTAATCGTATTGATTACTGGCGGGCGCGCTTTTTGTCATTCCGGATCTTGTTCCAGTATTTACGGTGAACGTATAACATACCAAAGCTTTCGCCCTCCTGCTTATCCAGGTGCTTGTGGTGCATCTTGTGCGCCCAGCGTATCGCGCGCACGTAAGTATTGTTGGAGTGGGTGAACCATTTGAAACGTTGGTGAATGATCACATCATGCACCAGGAAATATGCCGCGCCATAGGCCATGATGCCAAAGCCGATGGCCTGCAGCCAGTAGATCTTATCCAGTGTACCGAATAGAATGCATAAGAAACTGGGAATGGCGAAGATCACGAAGAAGGCATCGTTCTTCTCAAAAAAACCAGGCGTGGGCTGGTGATGATCTTCATGGAGATACCAGAGAAAACCATGCATCACAAATTTGTGGGTGCACCAGGTGATCCCTTCCATCAGGATGAAAGTACCAACGAGGATGCCGATATAAATTAGCCATTGCATACTATCAGATTGTAGGCTGAACAAGTCCCTGCTCCACTGCCCACTCCTTCACTTTCGGGAAGGCAATATGGAACCAGGATGTATATTTCTGTGGATGCGTTTGCAGGGATTGCTGGATATCGTCCAGGCTCTTGTAACAGACTTCATGGACCTCTTCCGGGTTGGGCGTGATCCTTTGTTCGTACACACCTGCAAACACATGATCAAATTCATGTTCTATCAGTCCGTTGTCAAAAGCAGTCTGGTAAGTGAATTCGAAAATTTTATCGAGGCTGGTATTGAAGCCTAATTCTTCCTGCAGCCTGCGGTGGGCTGCATCAGTAGTGGCTTCGCCGGGAATGGGATGACTGCAGCAGGCGTTGGTCCATAAACCCGCACTATGGTATTTGTTCAGTGCGCGTTGCTGCAAGAGCATCTCTCCCTTGCTGTTGAATATGAATACGCTGAAAGCACGGTGCAACAATGCTTTCCGGTGTGCTTCGATCTTTTCCATGGTTCCGATGGGCTCATCCTTCTCGTTCACCAGTATTACTTCCTGCGTTTTGTTCATACTGCAATTTACTGCAAAACCCTCGAAAAGCGGGCGCTTACCAGTATCATGGCTTTGTGGAAGTTAGGTATCCGGATACGCTTTTCCATGATGGCGGCAGGGGTACTGCGCCTGATCTTCCGGAAAAGCGACAGGTAATAACGGTAGGCTACAAACACCCCGAACCTCGCCTTCATCGGCAGGGCCATGATTCCTTTGTGCGCGTGTTCAAAATCAGCCATGATATCTTTCTCTATTTCCTGTTTGCTGTACTCATCCCAGTTACGCATATTGATACCTGGAAAGTATATCCGCTGTAACTGCTGATGATCCGCCTTCATATCCCGCAGGAAATTCACTTTCTGAAAAGCGGCACCCAGCGATTGAGCGTACGGCTTCAGTGACAGGTATTTTTCCTGATCCCCTTCGCAGAAAATGATCAGGCACATCAGCCCCACCACTTCCGCACTGCCATAAATATATTCTTCATAGGTCTGCTGCTCATGCCTGCTCCGGCTGAGATCCATCCGCATACTGTGGAAGAATGCCCTTATCAGCGCATGATCGATTCCGTAATGATTGACACAATATTGAAAACTGTGAAGAATGGGATTGAGACTGATGCCCTCACTGATGGCCTTCCAGGTATCGGCTTCAAACCTGTTGAGCAGATCTTCCTTATTCCATTGATGGAAGGTATCAACGATCTCATCCGCAAACCGCACGAAGCCGTAAATGCTATGCACCTGCCCTTGCAGGTCTTTATGCAGCAAACGGATGGCAGCAGCAAATGAAGTGCTGTAGGTTTCTGCAGTTGCCTTACTGCATCGCTGACTTACATGGTGAAAAAGTTGCATCATGTTTTGCGTAAATAGCTTCTGTGTTCAAATAAAGAAAAGATCAGTACACTGCCAAAACTATCTGCCCGCTATGCACATTTGTTCAATTATTTCAAAGGACCATCAGAAATATCTCAACACCTGTTTTGCAACTACCTCGCCGCTGATCAAACTGGGCGGAACACCAGGTCCCGGAACAGTGAGCTGACCTGCATAAAAAAGATTGCTGAGTTTCCTGCTTCTGCAGGAGGGTTTGAGAATAGCTGTTTGCTTCAGCGTATTGGCAAGACCGTAAGCATTTCCTTTGAATGCATTGTATTCATGTACGAAATCCGATACTGAAAAGGATTTACAGAATACGATGGCATCTGAAATTTTCTGACCGGTACGTTGCTCAAACCTTTGTACGATCTGCCGGAAGTATTTATCGCGCAGCGCCTCATCATCACCTGTAAGGCCGGCAGCTACGGGAACCAGAAAGAACAGGTTCTCTCCCCCTTCAGGGGCCACTGTATTATCTGTAACAGAAGGGACGCTCACATAGAATAGCGGATCATCGGGCCATTCCACGCTGGTGTAGATCTGGTGGGCGTGCCTGTTAAAATCCGTATCAAAGAAGAGGTTATGATGCCGGGTATTCTCCAGCTTTTTACTCAGGCCCACATACCAGAGGAGACAGCCGGGGGCCATGGTACGGGAATCCCAGTATTTATCGGTATAGCTGCGCGCATCAGGCGGCAGCAATTGGGTTTCTATGAAATGATAGTCTGCCGCACCGATCACTACATCAGGTTTGTAGCTTCCCTGCGTGGTGATCACCTCTTTAGCAAGATGATTACCGGTAGTGATTCCCGTAACAGCTTCATTGAACCTGAACTCCACGCCCTGTTCCAGGGCCAGGTTATACATGGCTGTTACCACGCTGTACATACCGCCATCAGGATACCAGGTGCCCAGCTGAATATCAGCATAATTCATGAGACTGTAAAGTGCAGGTGTATTCTCGGGCAGCGCTCCCAGGAAGAGCACGGGAAATTCCATCAGTTGCCGGAGACCGGGATGCTGAAAGTATTTACCGATATGGGATTTCATGGAAGAGAGCAGGTCAAGGCGGAACATGCCGCGCATTACATCCAGATCAACATATTCCAGTAGTGAACGGCCGGGCTTGAACACCAACTTGTTCATACCTGTTTTATATTTGTAAGCTGCCTCTTTCAGGAATGTATCCAGGCCTTTTGCTGCACCCGGCTGCAGACTTTCCACTAATGCACGGAACGCATCCATATTGGCGGGGATATCCGTAAAATGATCGGGCCAGTAAACGCGGTAAGAAGGATCCAGCCGCTGCAAGCTGTAATAGTCTTCCACTTTTTTATTGAAGAGGGAAAAATATCTCTCGAAAATATCCGGCATCCAGTACCAGCTGGGGCCCATATCAAAGGAGAAACCGGCGGATTGAAGCTGGCGGGCGCGGCCACCAGGACTTTGTTGTTTTTCCAGCACAGTTATTTTCCATCCTTCACGAGCCAGGAAACTGGCGGCAGAAAGGCCGGCAAACCCGCTCCCGATAACGATTGCATGCTTCCGGGCAGTATTATATCTGGCAGTTGTTTTCACTATAGAAATGAAAAAAGGCGTGATAAAGCTGATCCGAAGATCAGCCGTATCGCGCCAGCGAAAAAATTTTTTATTCCGATAAGCTACTTAAACACGTAAAATTAAAAGCGATGAATCTGCGTTTTCAACAATTTACGGGCAAAGTGTATGCGGCTCTTGATGGTACCTAGTGGCTCATCCAGCATTTCCGCGATCTCATGATATTTGAATCCATCGAAATACAACAGGAAAGGATTCCTGAAGATCTCAGGCAGGTTATGTATAGCTGCCTGAATATCTTTCAATCTCAGCGTGCCTTCAGCTCCATTGATGGTTACGGCCTGGCTTTGGTTGATTAAAAAATCATTGGGAGTTGCATCGAAAATCACGTTCTGCTTTACCTTCCTGCGATAATTATTGATGAAAATATTACGCATGATGGTATACAGCCAGGCCTTAATGTTCGTTCCTACATTGTACTTATCCTTATTGGCCAAAGCTCTGTATAAAGTCTCCTGGAACAAATCTTTAGCTGCTTCTGAATCCCTGGTGAGAGTAATTGCGAAAGGCTTGAGAAAGTCTGCATTCTTCACCAGCATTTGGTTAAATTCTATCGTCGACATGGCTCAAGGTGTTTAAATAATTACGATACAAATTTAAACATAGATTGTCAGAAAGTAACGTTAACTGTTCACGGGATTATGTTAAAATGTAAAACTAACGCATTATCAGCAACTTATAGTCCAGCAATAAATTCCATAACTTCCTGTAAACTGCGCTTGAATTCCACCTGGGGAAAGCTCTTTCTGGGGTAACAAACAGCCAGTTGTCCGGATATCACCAGTCTGGCCTGCGGCACTGTCTGGTGGAAATGATTGAGGAATTTGTCAATGTTAAAATTGGCAGGAACGCTGGTAAGATGCGTCAGCAGAAAATCAGGCTTTTTTGCGTTCACCAGAAATTCCATATCACGTACAGGCACATCCGAACCCAGGTAAAGGACCTGCACGCCTTTACTCTTGAGGAGGTAATAAAGGTAGAGCAGCCCCAGTTCATGATATTCTCCTTCCGGCAGAAAGAGCACAACGGTTTTATCCGAGCGCATGCTGCTATGCACATTCTCGATGCCCACTATCAGTTTCTGCCTGATGATATTGGCAACCAGGTGCTCCTGCGCGGGCTGAATGAAATTGGTCATCCAGAGGATCCCGATCTTGTCGAGGAACGGAAACACAAGCTGGGTAATGGTTCTCTCGATACCTCTTGCCCGGATATATTGGTTGAGCACGTCTTCAAAACTCACAATGTCCAGGTCTACCATATACTGTACCAGGTCATTGATCAGCCTTTCCTGCTGTGCTTCTGCATGAGACAGTTCGATGATCTTCTGGCGCACTTCTTCCGTGCTCATCTTATCGATATGCGAGATCTTGAAGCCGTATTTATTCAGCAGCGCGATGTTCAACACCGCCTTCAACTCATCGGTGCTGTAATAGCGTATGTTCGTATCCGTTCGTTTGGGTTTCAGGAATGAATACCGTTGTTCCCAGATGCGGATCGTATGCGCTTTGATGCCCGAGAGGTTTTCCAGGTCTTTGATCGTGAATACGTTCACAGGCAAATGATTTGATTCTGTAACTACATCCAAGATATGTCAATTGTTTAAGATTTGTACTGAGATAACTCAACTAAAAATCTGACAAAGTTCATGAGACCTAACACAAGAGCCAGATTTTCAGCTTCTTATGCAATTGAAAGACTCAGCTCGCGCTGATCTTTTAAGTGTTAAAAATTGATCGAGGGATTGAGCAGTCTGCCTGAATCAAGCAGCTGTTTGACGGAATCTGTCAGGCTGGGGGAGTTGCGCAAGGTGTGAAGGTGCCTCTCGTGATGCAGATCGGTACCGAGCAGATTCACATAATTCTTCTTAAGAAGATAATTGGCCAGTTCATTGGCCGCTTTCCCATAATATGGAGTAAGGGATAACAGGTTCACCTGGAAGAGGCATCCTGCATCTTTGAGCTCATCATAGGTCCTTTTTGATGCAGTCAGATATGCGTAACGCTCGGGGTGCGCCAGCACCGGCTGGTATCCCTTGATCTGCATCGCAAAAATTTTTTCTTTCAGGTCAATCGGAGGAGTTACGAAGCTGAACTCCACCAGCACCCAGTTATCCTGGATGGTACGCAGGGGCATATCCTTGCGGAGAAGATCATCAAAGTGATCATCGAGGTAGTATTCAGCGGCAGCACGGAAGGGAGCTTCCAATCTACCGTTATAGGATAACCGGAGTTTTTCAAGAGCCCCATCGATACTTTCATTGGTATTCTTGTACAGGTCCCAGAAGATATGGGGAGTAGTGATGAATCGCTGAATACCCAGGTCCTGCAAACCTTTGATGAGGGTTGCGGAGGTTTCGGTATCGGGAGAACCATCGTCGATGCCGGGCAGCAGATGCGAATGCATATCTGTTCCGATGCCGCTCAGATCAACCGTCTGTGACTGTTTTTTTTTGAAGATGGAGAACATTGGGTTACTATTCGCTCTGTTAAAGCTAAACTACGGCATTGGAATGTTGTGTGAACTCCTCGTAAACTTTTTGGATGCCCTCCCTGAGCCCGATCCTGGCCTTCCAGCCAAGACCATGGAGTTTGCTTACATCCATCAGTTTCCTGGGAGTGCCATCAGGCTTGGTCAGATCATGTTCGATACGGCCTTTATAACCAATGATATCTTTTACCATCAGGGCCAGTTCATTGATACTGAGGTCTTCACCTGTTCCTATATTAACAAAGCCTTCTTCATTGAAGTGCTGCATCAGGAAGTAACAGGCATCCGCCAGGTCATCTGCGTGCAGGAACTCTCTTTTAGGCTCTCCCGTACCCCACATAAGTACAGAGGGAGCATCAGCGATCTTCGCCTCATGGAATTTCCTGATCAGGGCAGGCAGTACATGAGAGTTCTTGAGGTCATAATTATCGTTCTCTCCGTAAAGGTTTGTGGGCATTACTGAAATGAAATTACATCCATACTGTGAGCGGTAGGCATCGCACATTTTGATACCAGCGATCTTGGCGATGGCATAGGGCTCATTTGTTGGCTCCAGCAACCCTGTGAGCAGGTATTCTTCTTTCAGCGGCTGGGGTGCCATTTTAGGATAGATACAGGATGACCCGAGGAACATAAGTTTCTTTACTCCATTCACATATGCGGCATGGATCACATTATTCTGGATCATGATATTATCATAGAGGAATTCTGCCCGATAGGTATTGTTGGCTACGATGCCTCCCACTTTTGCAGCAGCCAGGAACACATAATCAGGTTTTTCCTTTGCAAAGAAATCATTCACCGCCTGCTGATTACGCAGGTCCAGTTCAGACGAAGTCCTTTGCACCAGGTTGGTGAAACCTTCCTGTTGCAGTTTCCTGGTGATAGCCGATCCTACCATTCCACGGTGCCCTGCCACATATATTTTAGCCGATTGCTCCATATATCTTAATTACAGCTTTCTGATCAAAATGTTTATTCAAACTGATTACGTACATAATATCCTGCTTCCTGCAGCATGCGGTCTTTGCGGAAGAGGTCCACATCATTGTCCATCATCTCTTTTACGAGTGCCGGCAGATCGTATTTGGGGGTCCAGTTCAGCTGGGTCATGGCTTTTGCAGGGTCTCCGATCAGGAGGTCCACTTCCGTAGGCCTGTAATAGCGGGGATCAACGGCCACCACTTCCTTACCTATTTCGATCTGGAATTCAGGGTTGTTGCAGGCTGTAACGATACCAACTTCCTTGTCGCCGGTTCCTTTGAACGCCAGTTCAATGCCCACCTCACCAAATGCCATGCGCACGAAATCGCGTACTGGTGTTGTGATGCCGGTTGCTATCACATAGTCTTCCGGCTTCTCCTGCTGAAGAATGCGCCACATGGCTTCCACATAATCTTTTGCATGGCCCCAGTCGCGCTGTGCATCCAGATTTCCCAGGAAGATCTTATCCTGCAATCCGAGTGCGATGCGGGCTGCGCCTCTGGTGATCTTTCTGGTAACGAAGGTTTCACCACGCAGCGGGGATTCGTGATTGAAAAGGATACCGTTCACAGCGTACATGCCATAGGCTTCGCGGTAGTTGACGGTGATCCAGTATGCATACAGTTTGGCAACGGCATACGGAGAACGCGGATAAAAAGGTGTTTTCTCTGATTGCGGCACTTCCTGCACCAGGCCGTAAAGCTCTGATGTTGAAGCCTGGTATACCCTGGTTTTCTTTGAAAGACCAAGCAATCTAACGGCTTCCAGTATGCGAAGTGTGCCAATACCATCAGCATTGGCTGTATATTCAGGTGTTTCAAAGCTCACGTGCACGTGGCTCATCGCTGCCAGGTTATAGATCTCATCAGGCTGTGTTTCCTGGATGATACGGATGAGATTGGTGCTATCGGTAAGATCACCATAATGCAGTTTCAGCTGCACGTTCTTTTCGTGTGGGTCCTGGTAAAGATGATCGATCCGCTCGGTATTGAAGAGGGAACTTCTTCTCTTCACGCCATGCACCATATAACCTTTTTTAAGCAACAGGTCTGTAAGGTAGGCTCCATCCTGCCCTGTAATACCTGTGATCAGCGCGACTTTTGACATACGTTTATCTAATTATGAATTGGAATATTTTCCTTACCGGCTTCAGCCAGATAGTAAAAAAATAAGGTTTCAGTTGATTGAGTTCCCAGGCCTGGCGGTCTTCCCTGTTAGCCCGGAACCTGTTTTTCAATGTGGCATTGCTCATACCTCCGGCGCGCATTTTTACCAGCACGTGCGGGATATAGGCAGCCTTCATTTTATGTTTCAGCAGCACACGCAGCATCAGCTCGTAATCTGCTGCGGAGCGCAGTGAGGTATTGAACAGACCAGCCTGTTCATATACTTTTCTTCTTACAAAAAAGGCAGGATGCGGCGGCATCCATCCGTAATAAAAACTGTTGGGCCTGAAACGGCCTGCTTTCCATTTGCGGGTGATCTTGTCAGTATTCTGCTGTTGCACATAATGCAGATCACCATACACGGCATCCACGGCGGGATCCTCAAAAGCAGCCATTACCAGGCTCAGCACCTTCGGGCTGCAATAGAAATCATCGGAATTGAGGATGCCTATCACATCACCTGAAGCAAGGCCAACTCCTTTGTTCATCGCATCATAAATGCCTTTGTCTTTTTCAGACAACACCTTACTGACATGCGGGAATTCGGAAACGATGCTCAGGGTATTGTCTTTCGACAAACCATCTACTATGATATGTTCAACATTGCCATAATCCTGCCTGGCAATACATTCGAGTGTATCGCGCACAGTGGCTGCACTGTTGTATGTTGCTGTGATAATGGAAATGGTCATAACTATGATTCAATAACTCTTTGCCTGACGGCTACTGCCGGATTTCCCTGATAGATTGTATAGGCTTCCAGTCCTTTGGTGGCAACTGACATGGCAGCCAGCACGGAATGCGACTGGCAGTGTATGCCCGGGCAAACAAGTGATTGTGCTCCTATCCAAACGCCGTCTTCCAGCGTGATGGGTTTCACCATCAGGTCAAAAGTGGATTTGGAATAATCATGATTGCCGGTAAGCAGCATGGCGCCCTGCGAGAGGCAGACATGTGCTCCGATGGAAACGTCGGTCAGGTTGTCTATCCAAACTTTTTCTCCGATCCATGAATGATCGCCCACGGTCAGTTTCCAGGGGTATTTGATATTCACTCCGGGCTTTACCACCACTCCCTTACCTAATTTCGCGCCAAACCATCTGAGAAGAAGTTTTTTCAGTCCTGATGATGGATTAAAGGGGTTGATGAAAAACAGCACATTGATAAAATACCAGCACAGCTGTTTGATCCGCGAAGCGCCGATGGTTGGTTTGAACCAGTCATTATTATATACTCCGAGATTGGTAACTCCCTTCATTTAAAAAGCATATGGTATTTCACTGAATAGTCAAAAGTAGCGATAAAGCTGTTGGCAAATGCATGTGCGCCTGCCGACCATTCATTATATTCATCATGGTCCATTGTCAGAAACCGTTGGAGGCTATCGCGGAAAGTTTCAGGCTTGTTCAGGCTGATATCAAAGCCTGCTTTGTATTGTTCCAGGTTTCTCCAGGGCGTTTGATCGCTGATCAGGATGGGTCTTCCTGCTGATAGTGCCTCAAATACGGCATGGCCGAAATTCTCTCCCAGGGTTGGCAGCACAAATAAATGATATTTCCTGAGGGTTGTAAATACTTCTTTGTGTTGCAGGGGGCCTTTGAATTCAACTTTGAAGCCTACGGGCAGTTTTGAGGCCATTTCTTTACACCGGCCTGTGTAAACGGGATCATCGGGTTCCCCGTATACATCCAGTTCCAGCCTGGAAGAAGCAGGCAGCTGCATCAGTTGCTCCAGCACAAAATGAAGGTTTTTCTTAGGATGCACCCTGGAGATGAATATCATTTTCAATGTACCCGGTTCTTTGCGCGTTGGCAACCATGGTTGTTCATCCACATTGGGAATATTTTCAGCCACCTGCACACGGGTAGCGGGGAAATAAGTGATGATATCCTGTGCTTCCTGCTTATCAGTTGCATGGAACCGGATCTTTTTTGTGATCCCGCTCCACCGGAACAATTGAAGGAAGAATTTTTTCTTCAACGCTTTCTGTTGCAAGGCTCCTGCATGCAACATTCCTCTAGGGGCCAGCACCACGCGGTCCAGTTTCTTTTTGCCTTTCAACACCAGCAGCGGTACCAGGGTATAAGACCTGGAGAACATGCTGTTGAAATAAACGGTATCCGGTTGCACCTGGTCTACCAGGTTTTCAATCCGGTTTCTGTTGATGGAGCCGGGGCTGCCATACCAGATATGTACGTCCTGCTCAGGGTTTACCCATTGATCAACACTTATACCAGGGTATGCCTGCTGATCTCCCAGGTCCCTGTCTGAAGTAATGATGTAAAATGAGAACTGGTCCTTAAGGCACTTCACGATATTACGGCATGACTGGATTGGCCCGCCGGCTTTGTAGCCGGGGTCATACCAATCGCAGAAAATAAGTATACGGTGTTTGACAGCGTGTACGGAACTCACGTAGAGGGTTAGTTGATATTATTCCTTTCCAGCCAGTATTCGAGTACAACAAATAACCAGATATCGATCCATCTGCAGGAGGGGTCTCCTTTAAGAAAACCTTTCCAGAGCTTTTGAAGCCCTTCAGGCCTGATGATCTGGCGCTGGCTGATCCGGTTTATATAAGTTTCGCAAAATGATCTTAATTCTGTTCTCATCCATTTTTCCCAGGGGAAAACAAAACCCTGTTTGCGCCTGTGCACTATCTCATCGGGGATCATTCCATTCAGAGACTCCACCATCAGGCTCTTTGGATAAGTGGGGTATTTGACATGATCCGGCACTCTCAGCAGAAATTCGATCAGGTCATAATCAAAGAACGGCTCTCTGATTTCAAGTGATACGGCCATGCTCATCTGATCGATATCCTTCAGCAAAGTATTCTGTGTATACCCCATCAGATCCGCCACGGTTATCTGGCTAAGGAGCGGCAATGTACTTAACTCATCCCGGAGGTTGAGCAGCCTGTCACCGATCAGGCAATCATAGGAATGACTGAAGGAGGTGGTCTTGCTTAATTGTCCGGGCGTAAGGATACGCCTGCATTCGGGATAAAAGTAGCTGACGGAACAATCGGGAGCATCTATCAGCCTGGCCAGTCTTTCCATTTTACCGGAAGACGATAGTTTGAGAATACCTCCCAGTGTTTTCCTGATCCAGGTTGTTTTATTCCAGACCCCATCCAGTTTCTGGGCTTTCAGGAATTGTTTGAAGAATGGATAACCTGCAAACAATTCATCACCACCTACGCCTGACAGCGCTACTTTCACGCCTGCCTGTCTGATGGCTTTTGAAACGATCCATGTATTGATCCCGTCACCACTGGGCATATCCACACTGTTGAGCGCCTCAGGTAGCTGATCTAGCAGGTCCCTGGGTTTCAGTATGATGGGGTGATGAGAGGTATTGTATTTTTTAGCCACCATTGCAGCAAATGGTGATTCATCAAATGCTGCATCTTCGAGGCCGATGGTAAAGGTTTCTACCGGTACTGAAGTCAGCCGGGCCATGATGGCCACAACTGCTGCCGAGTCGATTCCTCCGGAGAGCAATGCTCCTACCTGAACATCGCTGACCAGTCTTTTCTCCACTGCTCTGAACAGCAGGTCATGTATATTCTTTTTGGTAAGCTGCAGGTCTGCATGATTGAAATCGCTTTTTGCCGGCATTGGTTCCCAGTATCTGAACTTACTGATCCGTCCTTTACGGATGATCATTACAGATCCGGCATCCAGTTGAAAAACTCCTTTTATGATCGAGATGGGAACACCAATGGATTGAAAAGAAAGGTATTCCCAGAGTGCTGCCTTGTTAAGTTCTCCCGGGATAAGTCCCGAGTTCATCATTGCCCTCACCTCCGATGCAAAAACCATGAAATTCTTTCCGAAATACAGGTAGAGCGGCTTGACCCCCACCCTGTCCCTCGCCATGAAAAGCTCCTTTTCCTCAGTGTCCCAGATGGCAAAGGCAAACATGCCTTTCAGGTAGTGTACACAATCGGCCTTCCAGGTTATATATGCAGCAAGGATCACTTCTGTATCCGAGCAGGTCTGAAAGTTGAAATGCGGTAAGGAACTCCTGAGTTCTTTGAAATTGTAGATCTCCCCGTTAAAAACAATCACATACCGATTGTCTGTTGTAATCATTGGCTGCGCTGCCTGCTGCGACAGGTCTATTATAGAAAGGCGCCGGTGACCCAGTTGAATGTGCTCATCACTAAAACTACCGTTTCCGTCAGGCCCACGGTGTTCCATGGCCGCTGACATTTTTTCTATTCTCCATTTTTCAGGGGTCTGGGGTTGGTAGTGGAGAATACCAGCAATTCCGCACATAAGCTTATGTTGGTTGGTTAAGGGGATAACATAGCTTTCATTTGGGTTATGATTAAAGATGGTTTGATCTGTTGCATACAGATATTATTGCTGCAGTTTTCACTTAAGCAAAGTGAGCAGTGTATTCCGTAGGATCTATTGATTATGTTTTCGGGGGATTCGGGAGGGAACCATTTACCGGGGAAATCCCTTGAGCTGAAAATCGCAATTACCGGAGTCTTAACTGCATATGTCAGATGCATTGGTCCGGTGTCGTTGCTTACTACAAGTTTACATCTTTTTATCAATGCAGCACTTTGCAGCGGTGTCAATTTTCCGCAGAAATTGAAAATATTTTCATGGCTTTGTAAACGATTTGTTATTGCATTGTCTTCCGGTCCGCCGATCAGCAGAATATTGTATTTTGAGATCCAGGCCTGTATCACTTCGTTGAAGTATTCAACCGGCCATCTGTTCTGAGGCCGCTTGGCGCCTACTACCACAGCGATGCAATCCCTGGAGTTCTGAATGGCTTCATTGAATGCAGCACTCACATATTCATCATCCTGCTTCGTGATATTAAGGGCATATTCCCGCTCATCCACCTGAATATCATAGTCAGCCAGCAGCAGGGCCAGGCGATGGGTTTCGTTGGGGAAAAGCACATATTTTTCCTGCACCTGCCTGAAAAAAGGAACGGTTGACAATCTCCATCCGAATCCGTATTTGCAGATGAGCCTGAAAAAGAACAGGTCACGCAGGAGCCTCTTGAACGAAGAGCCTGTCTGCGGAAGCTGGATAACCAGGTCATATTTCCTTTTTCGCAGAACAGCAACTACGTCTTTCTTTGGCAGGTTCAGGTAATTGATGATCTCATCGTAACAGGAGGGATCCATCAGTTGTTCAAGCGACACGAGATTGGATCCACCCTGATTTACAAGGATATCTATCCTGGCATTTGGATAGTGCTTCCTGATAGCCAGCAGAGAAGGCAGTGCACAGATATTATCTCCGAGAGATCCTGTGCGGAAAACCAGGATATGGCGGGGTGACGTCTGCTTTCTGAACAGTACTTTTTCAAGTAGCCGTAAAACAGCATTACAACCATTGAGCCAGGTAAATACAAATATCAATCTGATCCTGGCGCCAGTAGGTATCTTTTTGTCTCGAATCAGTTTCATGGAACAGGGAAGAATTTTGACACTGGCTGTTTATCAGGGCTGCATTGAATAGGCAGTACGGAGATTTCCGAACGTGATCCTGCTGAAATAAAGGTTGGTCACTCCTGCAGGTTTGGTGGTATAGTACCTGGGTAACCAGTCTTTGGTATAGTTTGTCATTTTCTGCATCAATGCCCTGGTTGCAGCAGCATTGGCAACTTCTTTAACTGCATATGATTTTCCGTCTTTGTCTTGCGCCACCACTCCGATCATGCTAAAGCGCTTGCTGGTGGTGGGCCCGGCATTCTGAATATCCGGAGCAAAATTCATATAAAGGTTCATCAGCAGAACGTTTCCTGTTATTTTCTTCATGTCAACTGACAGGGTATTATCTACGTATGCATTCATCAGCAGGAAATTGCCGCTGAAATCCTTCAATTTGAGAATGGGGTTGGTGCCCCTGTCGTTATGAAGAACCCCCAGCCTCGCACAATCTATCACGATATTTCCGTTTCCACTTGCCTGGAAAGGAACGCCTTCTTTGAGTGAACCTTCATACCATGTATCCTTCACGAAGTAACTGGCTTTATTGCTTACGTTGAAGAAACCGAACTGACCGCCGAAAAGATGTACGGAAGAAGTTGCTTTGCCATTAAGGTGTGCAGCGCTGCCCGTCACCAGATCCCGGTAAGCATAATATGAATTCGTTTTCTGTACGTAAGCATTCATCAGCTTGTTCACATGCAGGGAGTTTTTGGCGGTAGGTGCACGCATCTGGTCAATGAAGATATGCGCGTCTTTCTGATCGGCATTCTCCAGCAGTATACCGTTATAGATCTCATCCTTTCCGGTTTCCCATCCGATCTGAATTTCTGTTATGCTTGCTGCTGAAGGCCCCTTCACTTTGAAAAAGTAATTATCCCGTAATGCAGGGGTTCCTCTCAGAACGGAAGCCCTGAAAAAGCCATCTCCTACTATCTGCACATCACTTCCTGCAGGTATGATGATGGTATTTGAAATATTGTATTTCCCCGCCGGAATATGAACTACAGGGCGTTTGCCTTTCCAGCGGTTTCCAGACGCTTCATTGATGATGGCCTGAATCTGCACATCGGTGGCATTGGCAGGCACTTCAAATACCTGGCGCTTTACCCTGGGATTGAAAGGGAGAAGGATCTCCGCCTGGAATTTCTTTTCGTCCAGCCCGGAAGATTGTTTACCAAAGCCATAATCCCCTACTGTATAATCATAAGAGGCTGACTGCACTTTGTTGATCCGGTACGGTTGGGGCATGTCGAAAAAATTGCCGATAGAAAAGATCTTGTATCCGTCTTTATTACAGATACCGTTCCGGGAAACTACATTCACGGCAATCTGAATGTCCTTGTTTCTGATGCGGTGAAAATAATTGTTGACGAGGGTCAGGTATCCGAAGTCGGAATATTCCACAGAAGCGTAGAGCGTATTTTTCACCACATTTCCTTCAAGTACCCTTTTAAAAGGATTACAGCTAAAACTGTCATCCATATAAAAGCATGCGGAGCTGTCTGAGTAACAGCCACGTATAGACGAATAATAACCATGCGAGTTGTATACATCTGCTTTTAAGGACCCTTTGAACCAGGATCTGTAAACGTATGCATTGCCGTACTTTATGTCTACACCTTTATTACAACCGGTGAACCGGCAATTCCAGATCCAGTAGTTGAGTGCATTGTACCCCTGGATGCCTATACCTGCGACACTGCAATTGTAAAAGTGGCAATTCCGCACAGATACTTCGGAGCAGGTAGCATCTTTTTGCACTTTGCCAAAGCTTCCACCTGCAATGCCCCTGGCCAATCCATCGTTAAAAATACATTCAGATATCTCCATGCCCTGCGGAGCATAGGCTGTGGATGAATTGTAATCAGAGGCCCAATGTATTCCGATACCATGTATATTCCTCTTATTGTTCGATCTGAATTGCAATCTTGATATCCTGAAATACGAGGAACCGTCGGCGTATAATATTGTGCCCCCGTCTGTTCCATCGAACAGCAGGATAGTTGCTTCAGGGTCTTCACCAGTGATTATAATTCCAGCCTTCTTTGTAAGTTTCAATGGTTTGGTGATCCTGTAAGTGCCTTTAGGAAAGTATACAACAGAATAAGAAGTATGAGCATTGGCGTTTATACCAAAACGCTCGTCGGTAAGATTGTCCAGAACATTCTGTATAGCCTTGGTATCATCTGTTCGGCCATTTCCTGTAGCGCCTGATTTTGTTACATCGGACCAACTATCAAAGGGGCCGTTGAACTCTCCTCCCGGGATTTGCCGGGCAACAGCATCGGGCAATGAACAGCAAATCATTGTTACCAGCGCTATCAGTCTGAATATTGGATTAGTTTTCATAGTGTAGATGACAGCGACTGTTTATTCATTCCATAAACATCGTGTTTTTTGATTATTCCAGATGTCAGATATCTGTTGATGACAGGGTATAAAGTAAAGATCATGGCCAGGTTCATAATGAAGCCGTTCTTTATGTTTCCAAGGATCACGATGATATCAGATTCAAAATACCCGATATTATACACAAAGGTCATAGTGATTGCGTAAACCATGATCAGGTTGATCTTTATACTCATCAGGAAACGGTAATACCAACCCACCAGAATGACGATGATGATAATTGGAATCATCATTCCTATTGGCCCGAAATCAATATAAGCATCTCCGTAATAGCCGATAGCCATGGAGGTGCCTTTTGACATCCCGGCAATTCTGTAACCTGTATATTTCGAAGTTTTTACTGAGGCATCATGAATTCCTTTGTCCGGATCGAGAAAACGAGGTACGATTACGAACCGAAGAGAACTGAGCATCAGTTCCCCGTCTTCATAAGGGGTAAGTTCCGGAATCCTGTCAACCACTTTGGAAAGAAAAAACACATATTGTATGCGATGAGCCAAAGAATACAATCCTTTCTGGAAATCTTTTCCATTAAAAGCGCCTGCCAGGTCGAGGATTTTTTTCAGGGCATCAGAAGATTCTACCTGAACCTGTTGTGCTCTTGTTCCTTCATTTACATAAGTCCTGTATTTGGGTTTTACCGCTGACCAAAAGACCAGAAGCGTAAACAGCAGGATCAGCAAGGGGGATAATTTCAGGATGGTACTCAGTTTTACCTGCCTGATAAAGGACAGGTAGCAGATGAGGCATATTATGATCACATCCTTGAAAGAAGAGAAGTACGTGAGAAAGCCTGTAATGAATTCAAAAAGGAGAATCAGAAGGATCAGCGTCTTTTTCTCCCCTCTGATAAAAAGGAGAATTACCAACATGATGGTGAACAGCATCTTTATTTTGGTAACGGTCAGGATGACCTGCGTCACCTCCCCGAAATTGATTGCCAGTTTGAACAAAAGCGGATATAAAGCCGCACTGACCACATACAGTATGATGAGCCTGTTCATGTTGATCCTGGAAGCAGCTTCTTTCAACTGATCGAGTGTATATAACTTTTGTTTTGCCAGTACTGCCTTCACTACAAAGACCTGCAACAATATCCCTGTAAAGCAGAGGATGATTGTTTTTTCGACACTGTTATTTCTGAATACTATTTCAAAACGATTACCGATAATATCTGCATACCAGATCCCGGCCATAACCTGCACCCATTGGTAAACAAACCAGAAAAAGATCACTGTAGGCTGGTAGCGTGTCCAGGTTGACCTGATAATGATGAATAAGGTAAACATCCCGTACAACGCCAGTAACGGATACTGGGAAAAAAGGCATAAGGCGGCCAGTACCAGGAAGAAGGCAATAATTCCGCTGGAGAGTCCTATTTTCTTGATTCCGATATCCAATTGTTAGCTTTTGGGGAGTTTTTTCAGAAATACTGTTTCCATAGCATCTACCTGCCGGTCAATCGACCAGTCCTTTATTATTTCAAAAGACATGGAGCCCATGCGGGAAACGATGTTCTTATCTTTCAATTGTACGATGCATTGCTTGAGGGCTTCCATGTTACCCGACGGAAAAACAAATCCGTTTTCCGGTTTCACCAGGTCCTCTGCACATCCAACCTTATCGCTTACCAGGATGGCCCGTTGGGATGCCATGGATTCATTTACGGCAAGCCCCCAGGTTTCACCTTTGGACGGCAAACAATAAACATCACCGAGCTTGTAAACGGCGGGCATCATGCTTTGGTTCTGGAAAGGCATGAAATGAATATTTTCAGCGCCGCTTGCTTTTTCTTTAAGCTCGTTCTCCAGGTGCCCGTTTCCTACCATCAGCAAATGAACGGAAGGATCATTCAACTCCAGTACCGCATCCACCAGAAGGCCGGGGTTTTTGGTATCCTGAAACTTGCCTGCAAAAAGAATCGTGAGCGTATTATCTGTCAGGTTCAACTTCTGCCGGGTTTCAGAAACAAACGCCTGCTGTTCTGCATTAAGCGTACTGAACCTGTTATTGTCAATAGAATGCGGTGCAAAAAAAAGCTGATCCTCATTGAGGCCGAATTCCCTGAAATATTCCCTGCTCCTGCTCCCAACATATAATGCCATATCAACATTGCCGTAGATGAATTTCAGCAATTGCTTTTTCACAAAGAATTTCAAGCCCTGGCCTTTGTTGAGCAGTGTGGAATCGCCGCGGAATATCACCGGTATTTTCGATTTGAAATGCCTCATTACAGCCAGATGGCTGTAATAGTTCCAACCATAAACCAGAACCATATCAGGTTCCCAGGCTTTGATCTTTTTTACCAGGTCCGGATTTCTGATAGCATAAAAGCTTTTTCCGGTCCTGCCTTCATTGGAAATGAATTCATATTCATAACCATCCAGTAAAGGAATATCCCAGTTGAACTTGCGGCCAAACCCCTTATCAAATCCTGCAGCCTCCTGCTCCCAGGTATAGAATACTTTCAGCTGAATATTACCTCTGGCCGAAAGCAACTGGAAAACCGGAACATAGTATTGAATAGGATGTGTAATTACTATTGCAAGTCTTTTGCCCATACGATTCTTTAAAACTTATGCTGTTCAGAGGGTAGACTTGTACCAGTCAATAGTGAGCTGAATTCCTTTCTGCATATTCACTCTGGGAACCCAGCCCAGTCTTTGATGTATCTTTTCAATATCGATCATTCTTCTGCGGATATTGTCGATATCCCTTTCCGGAATATTCTCCACTTCAACTCCCGGCACCACCATCCTGATCAGATCAACCAGCCTGGTAACGGAAGTTTCCACGGATGTGCCTACATTGAATACATCTCCGTAAGCCATCGGATGAACCGCAGATAATATAGTTGCATCAACTGCATCTGTAATAAAGGTATAGTCCCTTGTTTGTTCCCCATCTCCGAAAATAGAAAGTGATTGCCCGGTCAACGCATTGTGAACAAACTTGCCGAGCACTCCGCAGTAAGGGTTTCTGGGTGACTGGCCATACCCGAACACATTGGAGTACCTGACAACGGACACAGGAATATTGTAGTTTCTGTTATAAATGAGAGTGTATTGCTCTCCCAGTAATTTGGTAGCAGCATAATTGCTCAATACTCTTGTGGGATCTTCTTCCCGTACCGGCAGGCGTGAAGAACTGCCGTACACGGAGCAGGATGAAGTGTATACGAATCGCTCCAGTGCAGGGCTTGGGTTATGCCTGAAGTACTCAAGTATCTGGAGTGTACTCTGCGCATTCACCTGCATATCGGCAAGGGGATTGGAGCTTGATGCTGCAATCTGGATACAGGCCAGGTGAAAAACATAATGAACATCTTTAAAAAGAGGGAAGAGACGGTCAGTATCCAACACACTGATCTTATGAAATGCTACTTTATCTCTTACAGAAGCGATTGCTTCCTCAGAACTGTTGATACAATCGTCAATTACAATCACATCGCACTCATAATCTTCAACCAGGCTCTTCACCAGGTTATGTCCAACGAAGCCCAGGCCCCCGGTAACCATTACCTTTTTCTTTCTTATTTTATCGTAGTGTTGTTTGATCATGTATTGATTTTTGAATTGATTCAACAAATTTTTGAGTCATGCCCCTTGCCGTTTGCTGTTGAAACGCGGGGTGATCTTCCGGTACCGGCTCGAAGTCTGGCAGCTCCTTTACCATTTGAAGGAATTTTTCCCTGGCTGCATCTGTTCTGTCTGCCGGCATATTGCCTTCCACAGCTGTATATTCAACCACGTATGGATAATTCAGTTCCCGCAGGAATGCAGCCGGGAAAGAGTCTTTTTGCAGGAAAGCAAAGAAAGGCCTCCCGGAGGCGATCATACCCATGAGCTTGGATGCAGCATAATAAGGGGTAAGATCTCCTATGATGAGCAATATGTCTGCTTCCATCGTAAGTTCGAGTGCACGTCTGTAAGTTACCCTGTCAGGTATTTCAGTAATAAAATCTTCCGCTTTTGCCTTTTCGATCAGCTGCCTGATGCGTGGTTGCGCCAATCCGCTGCCAGCATAGCTTGTTCCGATAAATTCAACTTTCAACGGTTCTTGTTTATTGGCCAGCACCAGCGCCTGCAACAATGCATCTGCCACAGGTTCCATGGATTCGGAGAGCGCTCCTATATAACGTACAAGCTTAGTTGCTTTTGGGGTTTCCGTTCCGGAAGCACGTACTGCCCTGTAATCTCCCAGTTCCACGCCATATGGAAGAGCGGCCATGTTTTTGTCTGCAATAACGGGATACCGTTCAATAAGGTCATTCAGTATGCCTTGGGAAACTGCAATGATCAGCGAACTTCTTTTCACCACAAACCCCTCGAGTGCTTTGGCCACGTACTGACTCATACGGGCTTTGAAGCCCGGCTTGACAGTCTTTCTCGCCCAGGGATCGATAAAATCTATTCCATATGGAATCCCTGTTTTCCTCTTTATGAAAGGCGCCACGATCATTGTATACCAGGCCGGAACCGGATACAGCACAAAATCCGCTTTATATTCCTTTGCAGTTTTTTTGATGGTGGAGTACAGATATGGCATCATTCTTAAACCGATATCACCAATCTTGAATTTTCTTGTTTTCCGCTGATCGAGGCATTTGGTGATCACCAGGTCAAACTTATTACCTGCAAGCTCAACCATCCATGGATCTGATGCTTCTTCCCGGTAATAATGGTCTACAGTTATTACCACAGGATTCCACCCAAGATCGCGGAAATGGGTTACAAGCAACCTTACACGCTGTGAAGGCGGCATTGCCGATGGCGGAAAATGCGGAGCAACGATCAGAACTGTTTTCAATTCCCTGTTTTTTTGCGGATCATTGAATCCCATACCGGCTCATAATCATATTCCCAGTACAATTCCTTGTCCCTGGCTTTTTTTGCTGCCTGTTTGAACTGACCCAGCAAGGCTCTGTCAGTGTTAAGCTCATCGAGCTTCTTCGCCATATCCTCACTGTTACCTGTTTCATAGATCAGGCCCACATTGAATTCCCTGATCGTTTCAACGTGGCCGGGAAGATCGGGAACCACTACAGCAAGACCTGCATTGATGGAATCGAACATTTTGTTTGAAGAAGTAAGTCGCTGGTTCATCTGTCCATCCAGTTCACCGGTAGCTCCAACATCATATCTGATCAGTGAAGCAATGATATGATCCGGATCAGCAGGCTTCAGTATCGTTACTTTATCTGAGATCTTCAGGTCTTTCAGAATTGTATTCATCTGTTCGAGGCGGGCAGGTGTAATGTTCCCCTGAATATATAAATGCACGGGAGTTTTACAAAAAGAAATGGCCTTCACCACCGTCTGCAGGCCCCTGATATTCTCAGGAACAATTGTAAGCCCATGCCATACGATGCGCAAAGTCTTGTCTTCCTGAGCAGTTCCATCCACATTATGTTTTGAGGGTGTGTTTCTCACCCTGATAACATCCCTGTCATCCTTCCTGAAATCCTCTTTCAGTTTTTCCCGCATCACATTGGTAGTGGCAATCACTATATCTATGTCTTTGGCATAAGCAGCTTCCGCAGCAATCACCCAATCCCTGGCAACCACTGATGAAAAGTGGTACTGACCCACAAAATATTCCTGGGAATCATACACGATCCTGGCGCCTGTTTTCTTTTTGATCTCCACCGCCAGAGGCAATGTGTCAACCAGGTGAATGATTATATAATCGAATTTTTCATTTTTCAGTGCGGATGGGAAAAGCACGTAGCCTTTGTTCAGTACATGTTTGAAGAACAGGCGGCTTCTGAATCTTTTGAACATCTCAAATCCAAAACGGCTAACCAGACTTGAATATAACCAGTTGAACCTGCTCCCCTGGCTCCTCTTGGAGATATCAACTTCAACCAATCTCCATTTGCGTGAACCCTTCACTCCTTCCTGGATCTCTTTGGTGGTCAGCCCTGTCAATGTATTGTACACAGTAACTTCCGCTCCTTTTCCATGAAGAAAATCAGCCGCCTTGAGCAAACGGGGGTTGTAGCTGATCTCCGAAGGGCTAATAAGAAGGACTTTCATAATTATAATAAATTTCAATGATTGTGTTCAGCGGTATTTTGTTGTTCACCGGCAATCACATCCTGCATAATCGCCCACAATTTAGTAACAGCCTGCGGGGTGCCGAATTGTTTTAAATATTGCATATCCAGATTGGCAGAGTACCCGTTCAGGCAAAGCTGCTCCAGTGTATCGGTTGCATTTTCTATCTGATCGGGATCAGCAATTACGCCCAATCCGCTCTTACGGAGAAACTCTTCCTGAATGCCCGGTGTAACAAGCCCAAGTACAGGTTTTCCTGAACGCATATAGGTAAATAGTTTTGAAGGAAGGCAATAATGATCCTTTCCCATAACCTTTTCTGATGTGCCCAGCAGAAGATCGAATCCCTTTTCCAGCTCCAATACTTTCTGCCTTGGTTGAAATCCATGCAGAATAACATTTTCAGTCAGGCCAGCATCTGCCGCCATTTCTTTTAACCATGGCTGCGACTCACCTATATGATGAAAGAATATCCTGGATTTCCATTCTGGTCTTTTTTCAAACAACCTTTTAAGTGTCTGGAAGAAGAAGTAAGGCGAACGGTACAACCAGTCCTCTTTAACCGGAGTGTACTGCAGCATGCGATGCCCCTTTTTACGGTACCATGGCTGCAGCATCATCTTTCTGGCTTCGGGCGAATAATAGAAAGCCCCGGTATACCCTATATGATAAGCTTCCTTATCGCCAAGCGGAGAAGCCTTTACAGTCAGCGTTTCTGGCAATTCCTCATTGGAGGAATTGAATATGATATTGAATTTCGTTCCGGCTATCGATGGATGTGTTTCCTGAAAGATCTTTCCCAGTTGAGGGGTAACAGTAACAATGGATGTTGCCTGTTTGAACGCCTTTCGTTCCTGTTTCTTTTTTGCGAGATAATGGAAATAGCTGCCTACAGGCCCCATGGATAGTTTGGCCCATGCATCGCGCATATCAAGAACGAGAGGCAGGTTGAATTTTTTGGAAATATCTTCGGCAAGCCCGGCAGCGCTGAAAGGAGGAGCAGTTGCATACAAAGCTTCCGGTTTATATTTTTCAATGATCTGCGGCAGTCTGTTGAACAGGTTATCTCTCCAGGCCATTCCAAATCTGTCACTGGTAGAAAAATAAGTATAGTAAAATCTCTTTAGTTTTCCATCAGTATACTGTGAGATATCCTTGATGGGAATCCGGATCACAGTTGCTTCTTCAGGGACCAGCTGCAATAAATGATCGTCGTAATTACCATGGAGTTTCCGGAAGGTTTCATCTATTTCAAAAGTCAATATAACCGGATGGATACCTTTTTCAGACAGCCCCCTGATAAACCTGAGAGGACGGAATACCCCACCTGCATTAAGCGGCGGGAATTCCATAACCAGAAATAATACAGTCATCATTCAATGATTCAGGAATAATAAATACTTCTGATGATGGAGGCAATTTGTTCAGAGGCGGAACCATCGCCATAGAGGGGGTGCCAGGAACTTGCCTCTACTTCTGCAGTATAGGCTGCAGCAATTTTTTCTGTATCTGCCCCGGTGAGGATATTCCAGTTATGGTGCATTGTTTCCACCCATTCTGTTTCGGTCCTCAAGGTGATGCAGGGCTTTTTCAACCAGTAAGCTTCTTTTTGTAAACCACCAGAATCTGTCAGTACTTTCCGGCAATGGCTCAATGCGCAGAGCATTTCAAAGTATGAGAGTGGATCTGTAATATGGAGGTTGGCAGGAATGGAAATTTTGCTGATTTTTTCTCTAAGGCGTGGATGCAGTGGCCAGAGCACAGGCGCATCAATTTTACCTACCGCGCTGAGGATACTCAGAAGGTTCTCTTCATTATCGGTATTGACAGGTCTGTGCAGTGTCAAAAGATTAAAGTCAGATCCTTTAAATGGCAGTATTGATTCCAGGCTCACTTTACCGGCTGAATATTCACTGAAGATTTTCACCGCATCAAACATCACATCCCCCACATCATACACATGTGTGGTGATGCCTTCCTTTGCCAGTTGCTCTTTCCCTTTATCGGAGGAGCAGAACAGCACGGAAGACAGATGATCTGTAACAATCCTGTTGATCTCTTCCGGCATTGCCCTGTTGAAGCTTCTTAGGCCGGCTTCCACATGTATGATGGGTAATTGCAGTTTGGAAGCAACTACGGATCCAGCCAGGGTGGAGTTGGTGTCTCCATAAAGCAGTAATGCTTTGGGGGCAGTGCCGAGCGACTGAAGATACACTTCCATCTTCTCGATCATTTTGGCCGTTTGTGCCCCGTGAGAGCCGGAGCCGGCTTCGAGGTTCACATCCCACTGCGGCAATCCCAGTTCATCCCAGAATACAGCACTCATCCTGTTGTCATAATGCTGACCTGTATGGATCACTTTCTCATTTATGCCAGCCTCCCTGAGTGCTTTGGATACTACTGCTGCTTTAACAAATTGCGGCCTTGCTCCAATAACCGTAACGATCATCTGTGGATGTTTTATTTTTTTCTAACCAGGGATACTACTGGCGAAGCCATTTTGATAATCGACCAGTATAACCTGCGTTGAGCAGCATCGGTGCCAAATTCATCGTGGTTCCTGTTAGGCTGATTGATGATATCAACGAATTCTTCCAGGCCGAAACCGAGCTTTTTGCTCACGTATTCAAGATCTTCCATTATCAGGGAAAAGTCATACGGTGGCATAGCCAGTTCTTCCAGCGCCTGTGCTTTTGTTATCTGACCGGAAAAAATAAGATTGGAAAGATGGGCCTTCCTTTTATCTATTCCGAATTTCACAGGCAACACGTATCCCTGATAGAATCTTGTGAAGATATTTTCATAGTGCTTGCCTCCATAGTCTTTCCAGTCCAGTTCCCTGGCAAGCAAATCCTTCACATCTTTTTTATTGTAATCCACATACTCCAGTAATTCTGTGATGCGGATCTTTTTATATCCTGAATAATACCCGAATTGCCACACACCAAGAGAAGGCAATTCTTTCAGGGATGCATTCTCAAAACGGCGGTGAATATTTTTCAGGTTTACAAGATCAAACTTATTGTAGTTCCATGCAGAAGGAAGCACAGCTTCTGTTACCGTGTTCTTTCCGCTGAGGATATGGCGTATGCCGAATTTCGCTGCTGTTTTATAAAGGGAGCCGAAGATCATATGATCCGCAGGCACGTCCATATCAAGCACGGAGGCGCGATAATAGGAACGCTGCAGCTTCTTCATCTCTTCCCAGTTCATCACTATGGTATACAGGTTGAAACCGAGCTTCTTTATGATATTCTCGATATTCTGCACAGCCAGTTCAAGGTTCCAGCCATAATCGAAATGCACCACCAGCGGACGAAGCCCCTGTTCTTTCGCCAGCCAGGCCAGGTATGAGCTGTCTGCCCCGCCGCTTAAACCCAGGATGCAGTCATATTCCTTTCCTTTGCCTTCAGCTTTGATCATGGCAATGGCAGCTTCCAGCTTCTTCCTGCCAGCTTCTCCGGTGAAAACATTATTTGCTTCAGCCCTTTTATATTGATGGTAGTAATTGGAGATCCCGTCCTTGTCAAAAGTGATATTGGGATCGGCAATGGTGTCCATTACACTCACACTGCACTGCTGATAAGGTCTGTTGCCATTGATAGCAGGATCCTTCTTCAGCATTTCCTCATCATACCTGCGCAGTTTTGATGAAATATTCTGTGTAACGTTGTTCATACGTGTAAGTTTATAGTTGGTTGGCTTTGTGCGCGTAAATCTTTTCAATGATCTCCACCACTTTCAGGCCTTCCAGCGCATTGGTAGTAATGGGCCCCCGGCCTTTGAGCACTTCGATAACATTTTCGAAGATGAAATGGTGGTTTGCAGCCGACCCTTTATAAGGCCCGTAATCATTGGGAGGATTGGATGGGGGTAGTTCAGGCATCACATAATCTTTGATATTGCATACCTGCACTTCATTCATATACTGACCACCTACTTTCACCGTACCATTTTCTCCGATGATAGTGATACTGCTTTCCAGATTCTCATTCCAAACGGAAGTGGAATAATTGATGGTTCCGATACCGCCGTTCACGAAGTCAAAATTCACGAAACCAGAGTCTTCAAATTGAGTGAGGTGTGCGTGATTGAAACTATTGAACCTTCCCCTGATATTTTCAATATCCCCGAAAAGCCAGAACATGATATCGATAAAGTGGGAGAACTGCGTGAAAAGAGTTCCACCATCCAGGTCTTTGGTGCCATGCCAGTTATTACCTGTATAGTACCTGCCATCCCTGTTCCAGTAACAGTTGATCTGAACCATATAGATATCTCCCATGATCTTTCTGCGGAGGATATCTTTCAGCCAGACTGAAGGAGGGGAATACCTGTTCTGCATCACGCAGAATACCTGCTTGTGATGATGAAGGGCTTCATAAATGATCCTTTCACAACCGGCTTTTGTAAGAGCCATAGGTTTTTCGATCACCACATGCTTTCCGGCCTTTAAACCTTTGAGGGCATGCTCTTCGTGCAAACCATTGGGAGTTGCGATACAAAGAACATCATAATCGAGGTCTGCATTGAGCAGGTCTTCTACTGAATTGAAAAAAGGGACGGATGAATAGGCGTCAAGTTTCAATTGTTCTTTCGGAGAAACATCAGCCAGGGCAACCAGCTGACATTCTGCATTATTGGAGATCATTGCAGCGTGACGCTTTCCGATATGTCCGCAGCCTACTACTGCAAATTTTATGTGGCCGTTATTGTTCATGGTCAAGTTTGATTACGGTATTATTTTTCAATTGGTATTGTTGATTTGTTTCAGGGCAAACGGCAATGCCATCTGCGTTGAATGCAAGACGATGGCCATATTCACTGATCCAGCCGGCCTGCCTGGCCGGATTGCCGATCACCAGTGCATATGCGGGAACAGCTTTAGTAACAACAGCTCCTGCTCCGATGAAGGAAAACTCACCGATCTCATGTCCACAGACAATGGTGGCATTGGCACCGATGCTGGCCCCTCTCCGTACGATTGTTTCCCTGTACTGGTCTTTCCTGGCGATGGCGCTCCTTGGATTGATCACATTGGTAAACACCATGGATGGACCCAGGAATACATCATCCTCACATTTAACACCAGTATAAATTGATACGTTGTTCTGCACTTTTACATTATTACCCAGCACTACAGAAGGCGATACCACTACATTCTGACCGAGGTTACAGTTCTCACCAATCACACAATTGGGCATCACATGACTGAAATGCCAGATTTTAGTTCCTTTTCCGATCGTGCATCCTTCATCGATCACTGCAGTAGGATGAGCATAAAATTCCATCAGCTGTCTCCTTGAGAGTTTATTGAATTGTTTTTCTTTCAGTTTTGCAACAAAAGGTCAATAATCTGTTGCGATGTAGTGCCATCCCCGAATGGGTTGGCGCCACTGGTCATGGCAAGATAAGCTGCATCATCTTCCAGCAATTGTACTGACCGGCTAACGATTCTGTCTACTTCAGTTCCTACCAGTTCTCCAAAGCCGTTCTCCACAACTTCCGGTCTTTCCGTTACATTCCGGAGAATGAGTACGGGCTTTTTGAACGAAGGACATTCTTCCTGAATACCGCCAGAGTCGGACCACACGAGGTATGCATCGTTCAGTTGGTTGATCAGTTCAAAATAGTTCATGGGAGGCGTCAGGGTCAGTTGCGGCAAATCTCCGAGCTCTCTGTACACTACCTCTTTAACGTTGGGATTGGGATGAACAGGCCAGACAAAGTCCAGTTCAGGATATTCCGCGGCCATCCTTTTAACTGCTGTACATATATTCAGAATACCTGCTCCATAATTCTCTCTACGGTGAGCGGTGATCAATACTTTCCTTCTGGCGGGCGTGGAATTGACCATTCCTTTTTTCTTAACCAGTTGCACCATATCTACTATAGTATTACCGGTAACAAATACACGGTCTGGCGAAACGCCCTCTCTGAGAAGGTTCTGGGCCGCCTGTGCAGTGGGTGCAAAATTGTATCTGGCAAAAATAGAGATTAGTCTCCTGTTGAATTCTTCGGGGAATGGCTCCTCCAGGTTATAGCTACGTAGCCCGGCCTCGATATGTCCCACAGGTATTTTGTTGTAGAAACAAACGGTACCTACCGTTGCTACGGTAGAAGTATCGCCCTGCACCAGCACAACGTCCGGTTTCTCTTCTTTCAGCACAGGGTCAATCTTTGCAGTAACGTTCAGCATAATATCTGTCAACGACTGATTATGCTGCATTATATTTAAATTATAATGTGGCCTGATATTGAAATATCCTTCTATCTCTTCTACCATTTCCCTATGCTGTCCTGTACTTATCAGCACTAATTCGATAGCAGGATTCTGCTGCATCTGAAGGATCAATGGCACCAGTTTGATGATCTCAGGCCTCGTTCCGTATACAACGCTTATTTTCATAGTTATTTTCTGTTAGGCCCTTAAGTTGTTATCACTGAGTTTATTATAAAACTTCTCTTTCAACTCAGTCTGTGAAGGGTAGGAAATAAGTACCGCATTATGTGGTCTTTGAAAAACGAACATACTTCCGGCAGCAACTGCAGACGCCTGTCCTTCGGTTACCGCCAGCCTGAAGTCATCGATATTACCAGCTCCTCCACAGGCAATCACGGGAATGTCCAACGCTGCACTTACCCGTTTGAGTATGTCCAGATCATATCCCTTGTAGGTTCCATCCTTTTCAATGGCATTCAGTAATATTTCCCCCGCGCCAAGTTCTTCACATCGCTGGGCAAATGCTACAGGGTCAAGGTCTGTTGAGTGTGATCCATTATTGGTGTACACTCTGTACTTTCCCCAAAAATTCTTTTTTACATCGATGCTTACAGTTATGCTCTGTCTGCCGAAACGATCGGCGATCTGAGTAATAAGTTCAGGCGTGCTTACCGCCGATTTATTGATGATTACTTTTTCTATTCCGTTGAACAGGATTTCACGCACTTCTTCGATCTGCGTGATACCTCCTCCATATGCAAGCGGCATGAAGGCTTCTCCTGCAATCTCCCTGATCCACTGGATATTCGGTTTCCTTCTTTCCCGGGTGGCGCCGATATCTATGATTGCGAGTTCATCCACTTCTTTTTCGTTGAAGATCTTCACCGCATTGATGGGATCTCCTACGTAACGGTAGTTTTTGAAGTTTTCGCTTTTTACCAAACCGTTATTATGCAAAAGCAGTACAGGGATGACGCGGGTTCTTTTCATAATTGGGGTCAGTAGTGGTTGGCAAAATTGCTATAGAGTTTCATTCCGAACTTATGGCTCTTTTCCGGGTGGAACTGTACTCCCATAATGTTATCTTTCTTAACAGAAGCCGTAAAAGGGTATCCATAATCAGCAGTAGCAGTCACATATTCAGGGCTGCACAGCACATGATAGGAATGCACAAAATAAAATCTTGGTTCAATGATATCGGCATATAACTTTTCACCTTCTGCGGGTACAATATCGGTCCATGCCATATGCGGTACTTTGAGGCCCTTGATTTCGGGCTGGCGGAAACGCACCACTTCTCCTGCTATCCATCCCAGCCCCGGCTCTTTCCCTTCTTCACTTTTCTCCATCAGCATCTGCACACCCACACAAACACCGAGAACGGGTGTTTGCTGCCGCAGTACTTTATGTTGAAGTGTGTCAAAAAAAGGAGCATTCCTGATCTGCTTCATGCAATAATCGAAATGGCCAACTCCTGGCAAAATCAGCTTCTCACAGGCTTCTATAAGAGTAGGATCTGAAGTGATGGTTGCTTTCACCCCGATTTTCTTTAGCATATTGCCAATGGAAGTGATATTACCAATGCCATAATCCAGGATTGCAATCATCTGAATATATTGATAAGATTTAATTCTTGGGTTACCACCTGGTCAATGCCGCATTTCTCCCTGATGGAAGACGAAGCAGTATGAGACAGCTGCCTGTATAAGGCTGGTTGCTGATATAACAATTCGAGTGAACGGGCTACTTCATTTGCCGAATTGGTCAGCAATCCATTATGCCTGTTCTGTACAAATTCGGGGATAGCTGTACAATCCGTTGTCACTGGCACCAGCCCGCTCGACATGGCTTCGCACATTGAAACGCCCTGCGCGTCCTGCCTGGTGGGACAAAGGAAAACGCCGTATTCTTTATGCACTTCCGGTATCTCTGCATTAGGAAGAAACACGTTATTCAATTTAACGTTCGGGAACTGCTTCAATGGAGCAGTCAGTGAATCGAAGTCCTTTCCTTTACCGTACAGCGCTATATCAAGTTCCTTGAAGAATGGTTTACCTGAAAGGGCCATTAAAGCATCCACTGCAATATCATTGGCGTATTTCCTGGAATTGAAAGACCGGATGAGCAGGATCTTTTTCCTGGCGTCTTCATTTTTTTCCCGGTAGTTGAACAGTGAGGCATTGATGGGATTCGGGATCACGGTATAGTTCTTCACCTTTGCAAAAAAAGCATCAGTTTCACAAATGCTTTTCATCCATTCTGAAACAAAAATAAAATGAACCCTTTTGTTCTGATTGGAATAGTTGACCATCTTCCTGAATCCAACCATTTGCCTGAAGTTCGCCCTTACAAGATGGCGAAGGCTCTTCAACAGGTCCAGTGGCTTATAATTAAAAAGCCTGCGATACCAGCCCAGGGCTTCGTATCCATGTACCCAGATCACTACAGGAATATTTATCTTCTTTATAAATTCTTCGAGCCCGCGATGATAAAAATGCAGGTAAACTATATCCGGGCTGAATGTCTCAAACTGGTTGAAAACATCCTTCAGCAACGGTGCATGTTTTACAGAAACGCCCTCATAATTGTAGTCGGGCTGTTCCCTGAAAAAAGAAACCACCTGCACTTCGGCTCCCTGCCTTATGTACTCTTTGACCCTCGTATGCACAAATACATCTCCGTACAAATTGGAAGGGGAAGGATAATCAGTGTCCAGAACGAGAATTTTCACTGCCGGAAATTTAAGAGTTTGCCTGCCTTTATTTTTTCAGTCTGAAGAAGTAAAAGTTTGCCATGCTACCGCTTTCATCAGCATAGTTGGCAGGCGAATATTCATTTTCCAACTCTTTAAAGAGTTCCCATTTAGGCGCCAGGCGTGCAACATCATCAGTGAACTTCCTGTGAAATTCGTGCGACATTTCATTGGCTGGCGGGATATGAACATTTGAGGAATAGACAATAACATATTGTTTACCGGAAGCAAAGAGGTTGATCAGGTATTGATCATATACTTTCTGTTCTACCAGGTGGTACAACACATCCAGTGATAAGGAAAGATCACATTTCAGAAAACCAAACTTATCAGAAAAACATTCCTGATCATAAAGGAAAAAACTCTTGGATGGGTCGTTTTTGAATTTTTCAATACACTGCTTGATGACCGTGGCGGATACGTCCAGTCCAACATAATTCGGATAGGTTGCCAGGCTGGCCTGGTGGCCATCGCCGCAACCGAATTCGATCACAGTATTGATCTGGTTCTCCTTCACGAATTCATTCAGGATGCGTGCTTTGAAATCCGCCAGTTTACCGTAAGACCCGCTTCCGGAATTCCCACCTTTCTGATAACGGGATTCCCAGTAGTTCTTTGAATCGAACTGGTAATTGCGGATCATCCTTTTAAGTTTTGACAGCATAGCTTTTATTGTTTGTGAATCTATAACTTAAGTAAAACGTGATAAAGTAAAGTGCTGAATAGGATACAGAATAAATGATCAGTGAAACCATGTACGGCAGATTGAACCATTTGGCTGCAAAGAAAATAAGCAGCACGGTAGAAAGCAATACAATGTCGGAGATCAGCCCTATCCATTGTTTATTTGCTATATAAGTTACATAGGTAAGTGGACTTACTACAAACTTGAACATGAACAGGATTCCCAGTATCTGGGAAAACTGCCCGGCTTCGGCCCATCTCTCCCCAAAGAAAAATCCGAAGAGTTGTGGTCCCAGCAGCATGATAACGGCAAAAGGAAAGATTGCCAGCTTCAGCAAAGTTTTAAACACCTTCATAAATACTGGCCTGCAGGTTCCAGTCTGGTGAAAATCCTGAGCGGCCTTCTGCCTGAACACCTCACCTACTGAGGTAGATAACAATTGGGCAGGCAGTCCGAGCATCCTGTTACTGAGATTGAAAAAGCCAACAGCAGCAGTACCTGCGGTATGACTGAGCATCAGGATTGGAATCTGGTTTGAAAAATTGTTTATGAACTCTGATGGTAAACTGTATTTCGCAAAGTTTTTATGCTTTTTTACTATGCCGATCAATGCCTGACGTTCTTTTCTGATAGTAAGTCTCTTACCTGTCACATACCTGATGAAAAGCACCATTGCCGGTATTCCCTGCCCGAGCACCAACCCTACGATAAGTCCCATTGGGCTGGCAGTAAGCAGGCCGGCAGTAATAGAAAACGCAGGAGTTACAAAAGCCGTGGTCAGCCTGATAACGGCTATGGCCTTGAATTCTTTATTTCTGACAGCAAAAGCATACAAACCGTTACTGATTCCGGTAAACAAGATAGAAAGCGGTACCAGGTACAGCCAGTTCCTGATCTGTTCTGAACCTAGTATGCGGGCAATAGGTAAGCTGAAAAGCAGAATAGCAAGCAGAGATAACAAAGCCACACAGATGCCGATGATACCTGTAATGGTTACAGCCAGCTCAGCTTCATCATTGTCCGGCGCTGTTACTATGGCATTATGATACTGGAATGTACTCAATGCTCCTCCTAATCCGGAGATGAGCATGAAAAGTCCGAGCAATCCGTAATAATCAGGATGATAAATATGAGTCAACACGGGGGCTGTTACCAGAGAGATCCCTTGTGCAATGACTGTACCAGACGTGAGAATGAACGTACTTCTGGCAAATTCCGTCTTTAATATTTTCCTGGAAGCCAGTTTTAGCCGTGCAATCACTGCCGATAACATTTTCTGATATATAACTTGAATTTCACTTTTTTGATTACTTGCGTTTTCCACCGAACAAACGGCCGAACCAAAGCCAAACCCGCTTTAAACCTGTTGCGTTCTCACCTTCAAAATATCCGGGTTTGTTGCCATAGCCATAGCCGTAACCATATCCGTAGCCATAATGCCCACCATAACTGGCGCTCGATTTAATATCGTTGATGATAAGCGATATCCTCGGCATTTTTTGGTTCACGTATACCTGATTAATAAACTCGATCTGTTTTTTGAAAGTATAGCCCTGCCTGATGATGAACAGAGTACTGTCTACATGCTCACTCAAAATGATGCTGTCACTTACCAGTCCTACCGGAGCTGTATCCACGATCACGAAATCGAAGTTGGCACGAACATAATCGAACAGTTCTTTGATCTTGACATCCAGCAGCAACTCCGCCGGGTTGGGAGGCACAGGTCCGCAGGCAATTACATACAGATTTTCCGTGTTGGCCACTTTAATAGGAAGTGATTCCAGTGTGGCTGCTCCCACAATATAATTGGTGATACCAGTCTTGGGGGTGATTTTAAGTCCGTTAAGAATCTTCGGTTTGCGGATATCCAGCTCAAGAATCACCGTTTTTTTACCGGTCAGCGCCATTACTGCGCCGATATTGGTAGTAACGAATGATTTACCCTCACCGCTGAAAGAGGAGGTTACCAGTACAACAGGCTTATCGATCTTGTTGATGATATAGTTCATGTTTGTACGGATAATACGGAACTGCTCGCTGATAAAGCGCCTGTTCTTATCCGTTACTACCAGTACCTGCTCTTCATAAGAGTGGCCAACTTCGCCGATGATCGGAGCGTTGGTGATTTTTTCCACTTCCGATTTGGAAGTAACCTTGTCATTCAGGTATTCCCTCAATGCAATAAGGGCTATTGGCAGCGCCAAACCGATCAGCAAAGCTGTCAGATAGACCGTTCTTCTTTTGGGAAGAACAGGAATAGTGGACGGAACTGCTTTCTCTATCACCCTTGAATTGGAAATAGTGGAAGCTGCAGATATCGCCGTTTCTTCTTTCTTGGTGAGCAGGAAAATATAAAGTTCCTCTTTGATCTTTTGTTGCCTTTGAATATCGAGCAATTGCCTGGCCTTACCGGGAACAGATTTAATCAAGGCTTCAGCCTGCCTGCTTTTACCATAGAGGTCGTTCCTTGCAATCAGGTAGGTCTGACGGATGTTCCGGAGATTCTCAATGATATCTTGCCGGAGTTTTTCCATACTCACTTCGAGATTTATGATGATTGGGCTCTTCTCTGTTATCCCTGAACTGAGGCTGCTTTCTCTTCTTAGCGCCAGATCATTGTATTGGGTGATCAAAGTGGCCAGTGTAGGATCAGGGACAGTAAGGTTCGGAGGAACGATCTTGTGAAGACCATCAGGACTGCTCAGATAGCCGAGAATATAATCAACCACCTTGAGTTTCACTTCCTGCTCGGCAATCAGTTTATCTGTTTCTTCAAATTTGTTGAAGAAGAGATTGGATTGTTCCTGAATATCCAGCAACTGGTTTTGTTCACGGAAGTTCTTCAGATTTCCTTCTACCCTGTCAAGCTCCTGCCTGATCGAATCCGTTCTTTCATCGATGAACTTGAGGATGTTGAAAGCCATCTTATTGTTGTCCTCGATATTCCAGTAATCATACTCCTCCATCAGGGCATTGATGATGTCCATGCCCAGCTTCACATTGGCAGTGGAATAAGTTATGGTCAGGATGTTCGACTGATCATTGATCTGAGCAATATCCAGTCCGGCCCTGATATTATTGGCTACTTCTTCCGCAGGCTCCCAGCTGATTAAAAAGATCTTGCTGGTGAAGAACCGGAAACCATAGTTTGTTTTCATGATCCGGAATTCACCCACATTGTTTTCGAAGATCTCCCCAAATGACCTTGTTTCACTGCCATTATTGACGGTATACTGGTTGTCGTTAATTACATTAATCTCAAAGGAACAACTAGCAGAAGAATCCTTTATTTTGATAACATCCAGCATTAATGGGGAGTCTCTGTAGATCATGGATGTTTTGATCTTCCCTTTATTAAAGTAAGACTTCTGTAGCCCCAGCCTTTTCACCACTCTTGCCAGCATCGGCCTTGATTTGAGAATTTCCTTCTCATTGCTCAGGTTGGCGCCGGAATTGAACATGAGGATCTCATCGAATTTTTCGTTGCCACGAGGCATATTCTTATCATTCTTCACCAGCAATGCCCCCTTCACATTATAGATATCTGTAGAATACCTAAGCTTAAAATAAGCCAGGGATAACATAACAGCCAGGGATAAGAGAATCCAGGGAATGTATTTAAGATACTTCAATATGAATTCCCTTGGACTGAAAGAGAAGGCTTTCTCACCTGGCGACTGGAGTTGTGGTTCCATATTATCTGATAATAGAGCTATTAATTTGTTAGCTGAAGTCAATCACTTAGTTCCTGAAAAGCGTAATCACTACCGCCGCAGCCGTAATGATGCTGGTAAAAATGGAAACATTCCTGATAGTAACCTGATCGGTACCCTGCAGTTTGCGCTTGTTTTGGGCCACTATCACAACATCATTCTGCTGAAGGAAATAATAGGGAGATTCAAATATTGCAGCATCTGTCAGGTTGAGCCTCCCGAATTCGCGTTTGCCATTAATTTCCCGGATGATGGTCACATTATCTTTTATAGCCCAGTTAGACAGATCGCCTGCAAGGCCAAGCGCTTCAAGAATAGTTACTCTTTCAGCAGGAATGCTGTATACACCCGGACGGGTAACCTCACCGATAAGCGTTACTTTGAAATTATTGAAACGGATATCAAAAGCAGGATTGACGAGCAATCCTTTTTTATTGAATTCGTTGGTAAGCAAAACAGACAGTTGTTTTTTAGTAAGGCCTTCCGCCTTCTGTTTTCCAACTCCCGGCATCCTGATGTATCCTTCCTGATCAACCAGATAGCCGTCGCCCTTAGCTGCTCCTCCATCCGGAAGCGCCGAAGCAGCGCCGTTTTTTACGCCATCCTGTGGAAGGGCAAGTGAATTGCCCTGATTGTACAGCGCGGAAGCTGTAGGGTTATCGCTGAATACGGTGATCACCAATAGATCACCCTGCTGAATCAGTGGCTCAGGAATCTTTACCTGTGCATATCTGGTAGTATCAAAGGATGTTTCGAGATATTGAATTGGTTTCTTGGCTAAGCAGGAAGGGAATAACCAAATGCAGATCATTAACCCTGTTAACTGGACAATTAATTTCATGAAAGGCTGTTGTTATTTATTCTGGATCAACGCTTTGGCTTTTTGACCAAGGAGACCCTCGATTTATCAATATATGCTGTCAATGAATATCCGATACTTTCTATAATAACTTCCACCTTTTTCCTCAGCACCCTCACAACGGTGGCTTCCTTATCCATGAATGCACCGTTCTCGATATATACCACTGAGTTGGGTTCCAGGTTCAGCGGCCTTGCTTCCACGTCCTCATACTCATCCAGGAATTTCCGGATGGTCTCTATCTCTTTCTCTCCGATAGTGGCAGGCTTACCCAGCCAGTACACAAAATTCACTACACCGTTTACCATGCGCACGGGTGTTTTCTCACTCTCACTGCATTTTACAAATACGTAGGATTTGAAGAGCGGCTCCTCAACGATCTTGTACCGGTCGCTCCATTTACGACGCACTTTGTTCAATGGGCAATAGCTCTCAACACCTTTCTCTTGTAAAATACGATATACCTTCTTCTCCCATCTGGGTTTGGTGTATACCGCGTACCATTTTCTGGTTGAATTCATGAATACAGGTCGTTAGAAGATACAGCTTCGCCACCTCAGTTACAAGAAATGCTTATAACCAAATGGCTGTCAATAGAATAACAACAAATCCTTATTACAAGCCCATCATAACGCAATAAGGGTATTTTCCAGTATTAGCATACTGAAAATATACCCTTCACAATAAAATCGATTCAATTGAGTGGTAGGCTTATTGAATTTCACAGGAATTTGTTCCAAGATTAATGGCAGTAAAGCAAATGATGATTTACCAGCACCACCAGCCGTGTAAACACTTAAACGATCATCACTACTTAAACCGGAAAATACTTTCGACGCTTGCAAATATAAGGGATTTTTAATGTGTTTGCCATTCCGCTAAGAAGACTAACACATTATTTTTGAACCACAAATCCAATTTCCTCAGTCACAGATTTTCCTTCTATACAAATGCTCTGCCAGAAGCTTCTTTTTTAGGTACCAGTCACAATTTTCTCTGTACGGGCCGCTTTGCCCGCTAAAATCTTATCAATGGAATCATTATCTTTAATTCCCTGAAAATCTACTGTTTTGAACCAACGCTTCTATTCCCTCGACGTATTCCGTGGCGCTACAGTTGCGCTCATGATACTGGTAAACAACCCTGGCAGCTGGTCTCATTTGTATGGCCCCCTGGCCCACGCCCCCTGGCATGGTTGTACTCCTACAGACCTGGTATTTCCATTTTTTCTTTTCGCGGTCGGCAATGCCATGGCATTTGTACTACCCAGGCTGGAAGCAGCCGGTACGCCCGTTTTCCTGAAAAAAGTGTTTAAAAGAAGTATCATCATCTTCGCCATCGGCCTCTTCCTCAACTGGGCCCCTTTCCTGAAATGGAGTGACGGAGCCCTCGTATTCAGGCACTGGGTGGATCCGCAGAATCCGGAAAGCGGGGTCCGCATCCTCGGCGTATTGCAAAGGATCGCCATCAGCTACCTCCTGGCTTCACTGATCATCTACTTCCTGAAAATGAAAGGCGCCATCATAACCAGTTTATTAATTCTGATCGTTTACTGGTTCCTGACCGCCTACCTGGGTGCAGCGGCAGACCCTTACAGTCTCGATGGGTATTTTGGTACCCAGATAGATAAGAACATCCTGGGCGTTGCTCATATGTACAAAGGAGAAGGGGTTCCCTTCGATCCGGAGGGACTTACCAGTACCCTCACCAGCATCGTACAGGTGATCTTCGGATACCTGGCAGGCTCCTATATTCAGAAAAAAGGGAAGACATTCGAAATGGTCTGCGGCCTGTTCGTTGCCGGTTCCATCCTCATCTTTGTGGGATTTGCCTGGGACCTGGTATTTCCGATCAACAAGAAGATCTGGACCAGCTCTTATGTGATGTACACAACGGGGCTCGCCATCATGGTACTGTCTGTACTGATCTACTTCATTGAATTCAAAAACGCCAAAGGCAGCTGGAGTAAATTCTTTGATGTATTCGGAAAGAATGCCCTGTTTGTGTTTGCACTGAGTGGCTTTCTTCCAAAGCTATTGCCGCTTTTCCGTTGGGTGGATCATGTGGACGAAAAAGGAGCCAGTGTTTATACCAGCGCTTTCCCCTGGTTCTACAATCATATCTGCAAGCCGCTGACAGACTGGACGGACAACCCGAAGAACGGTTCATTGCTTTACGCGATCTGCATGATCGCATTTTACTGGCTGATCGTATTCTGGATGGATAAAAAGAAGATCTATATCAAAGTATAAATCCACACTCTACTCAATTAAAATAAAAATCCGGCCGGAATTGCTTCCGCCGGATTTTTCTTTCTAACCCAACTCTACAAGATTCTTTACTCTCCTTTCATCCATGGTTTGGGAGGCGTACCATCCATTTTCACGATCCTGGGATAGAAGGCGCCTACTGTATCCACCAGGTGGTTCTGGGCCTTCATTACCTGTTCGATATCCTTGTATGCATGCGGCGCTTCATCAAGTCCTCCTCCGATCAGTTTCACACCATGTTTTGCCAGCATTTCATTCAAAGAATTCTGCGTGATTGAATTCATAGCTGCTGTCCGGCTCATCTTCCTTCCCGCACCGTGCGATGCTGATGCCAGTGATGCGGCCTCACCTTTTCCTTTCACGATGAAACCAGGTGCAGTCATAGATCCCGGAATGATGCCGAGCACATCCTTTCCTGCCGGTGTTGCACCTTTCCGGTGTACAATCAATTCCTGTCCATCTATAATTTCCTTCCATGCAAAGTTGTGGTGGTTTTCCACCATCGTGATGGGCTGACGGCCCAGCTCCTTTGCTATTTTAGCGTGAATGGCATGGTGGCATGCTGATGCATAATCACCAGCCAGGTTCATTGCCAGCCAGTACTCCATTCCTTCGGCTTCGTTCAGGTCCAGCCAGGCCAGGTTGGCTGCTTCTTTCGGAAGCATCCTTTTTTCCTTAGCCACTTTTGTATATTGCTGAGCAATGCTTGCTCCCAGTCCTCTTGATCCGGAGTGCGACAACAATCCGAGATAAGTTCCTGCTTCCAGATTCAGCACTTCATCCTTTTCTTTGATTTCCACAATACCGAATTCAACAAAGTGGTTTCCGGAACCGGAAGACCCCAGTTGCCTTGCAGCTTTGTTCTGCAATTGTTTCAGTACTGCGATCTCATCAAAAAGTTTGTTATCGATCACCGCATGCTCAGAAGGTTTCAGGAACTGCTGTCCGCTACCGAAGAGTGTGTTATCGTTCAGAACAGTAGTGAAATAATGTTCACGCTGTTTCATAGTTTTAGGATCGATATCGAAAACAGACAAACACATCCGGCATCCGATATCCACACCAACACCGTATGGTATCACGGCGTTGGACGTGGCAAGTACTCCTCCTATCGGTAATCCATAACCGGAGTGGGCATCCGGCATCAATGCGCCACTTACAGACACAGGCAGTTTTGCCGCCTGGTCCATCTGCATCAAAGCCCCCTGCTCAATGAACTGTGAACCGAAGATGTTCACAGGAACACCTTCCCTGTTCAACACAATCATTTCACCGTTTATTTCCTCTTTAGGGATCAATTGTTGTGCGATCAATCCGAGAACTGCGTCGTTCTCATATTCAACAGGTGCTTTCAATATTTTCTGTAGTATGTCCATAACTTCCTCCTGACTGGAATGCTTGTATTCCTTTTGCATGATATTCATTGCGATGCTGATCACCGGACCTTCCGGGTAACCTATCTGCCTGAGGTCTTTACCTCTTAATTTCAACTTTGCCATTTCTGTTTGTTTTTTGATGTGGATGGAAATCCACCATGCTCCGTGACTTCGTCTTCCTGCTTTTCCACATCATCATAGTTTGTTTCAAATCCGGTTCCAGCATAACTATCGCAGGCTGAAAGCGGCGGGGTGAAGTGGTTCCTTGTGTTCATCAATTTCCACTTTCTTCTTTTTTACTTTCCTGCTCTCCATCACAGATGTGATGAGTGACACAAGCAGGGCGAATAATACAAATTTCATGTTGGTCTCCTTTTCGTTTCGTCATTGTTTTGGAATTAAGGCGGACCATTATTTCCGGGCGGAGGTCTGGGAACTAAAAAAGCCCGGTCGGTATGGTCCGGCCGGGCTTCTGGTATCCTTTTCAGCTTACTATTGCTGTACTGATCCGTAGTCTCCCGACCTGTTCCGTTTGTTAAAGTATTTGCTACTGCCATCAAAACGCAAACGGTACTGCATACAACCCATTGGGCGCATGCCTGTTACCTCCGGCTGCGATGTGCACCGGGTAACGGTTCCGTATGAATGCATTGCGTTGATTAGCATAACTGTTCAGTTTTATTGAATACAGAAAAACAAAAAACCCCGCAGTTGCTGCGGGGCTTATATTGTAAGGATCTTTTCGATCCGGCTATGCTGCAGCATAACAAGCCCCGCGGATGGCATCACTCGGATAGAGTGCAAACCACTTCACTGTTTCAATATGTTGCATCTTGCGGGACATGTTTTAAAATGTTTGTGATGCAAAATTGAAACTATTTTCTTATTCGTGCCAACTTTTTCTCAATAATTTTTAAAAAATATTTTTTGCGGGCTGCCGCTGTCGTAGAATTACCCCTATAGGAATTGGGCGGCAAAATGATTAGATTTAGAGTAAACACGCCACGTATGCCCACAACCAAAACCTTTTTAATAACACTACTTGTTATTAGTCACCTCTCCATGTTCGCACAAAAGCGAAGCATCACCGGCACCATCACAGATTCACAAACAGGCGAAGCACTCAGCGGAGTATCCGTTAGGATCCGTGGCTCCGCCAACGGCACATTCACCAATCAGCAAGGGAAATATAACATACAGGCACAACCGAATGATGTACTGGAGTTCACCATGATCGCTTACAGAACTTTCAACATTACAGTGAGTGAACAAACCAATATTGACGTTAAGCTTGAACGAATCACCACAGAACTGGAACAGATCATTCTCGTTGGCTCACGCCGCTCGGGGAGAGTAAAGATGGAAACACCCGTTCCGGTTGATGTTGTGAATGTAGGGCAGGTTTCATTGCCCACTTCCAGGATGGACCTCACTGCCATCATGAACTATGCAGCACCTTCACTCAACTACAACAAACAGAGTGGCAGTGATGGCGCAGACCATATTGACCTGGCCACGCTCCGCGGACTGGGTCCGGATCAGACCCTGGTGCTGATCAATGGAAAGCGCCGCCACCAGACAGCCTTTGTTGCCGTATTCGGAACAAGAGGCCGTGGTAATTCCGGCACTGACCTCAGCGCCATACCCATCGGCGCTATCGACCGCGTGGAGATCCTGCGCGATGGCGCTTCCGCGCAATACGGTTCCGATGCCATTGCCGGTGTGATCAATATCATTCTCAAAAAAGATGTGAACAAATTCACAGGCAATATCGGGTATGCGGGGTACTATGATAAAAAGTACAACCCGCATTTCAAATCCGGTTACAATATGTATGAGCATGATGGAGCCGTCGATGGAAATTCCATCGCCTTCAATGGAAACTATGGTTTCCCGGTTGGCAGGAAAGGAGGATTCATCAATATCACGGGAAACTTCCTCAGCATCGGCAAAACATTCAGACAGGCCATGGACACCAGCTCCGGCAGCAAGGATTATATGATCGATAATACAGTCCGTCGCGCGCATGGAGACGGATCCATCGTTTCCGGAGGCGGCTTCTTCAATGCAGAGATCCCCATCGGCACATCCAGATCCACCTTCTATTCATTCGGAGGATATAATTACAAATCAACCGATGCTTATGCCTTCACCAGGAACTTCTCAGCAAGGCCTGAAAGGTTCGTCACCACTGATGATTTCGATTTCATCGATGTTCCGGGAGTCATTAAAACAGACAGGACCGGAGAACGGTATTATAACCCCCATATACAAACGAAAGTTCGGGACTACTTTTTTGCAGCAGGGGTCAGAGGCGTTACTTCCGATAACTGGAACTGGGATTTCAGTAATGTGACGGGAGATAACAACTTCCATTACTACGGAGATAAAACCTTCAATGCTTCTTCTGACAATATCAATAAAACACATTTCGATGACGGAGGGTTCAGCTTCCTGCAAAACACCACTAACCTGAGCTTCAGCAAAGAAGTGCCAGGCATCATGAATGGCTTCAGCATTGCGCTGGGCGCGGAATTGAGGTATGAACTGTACTAGCTGTTTGCAGGGGAAGAGGCATCTTTCAATAACTTCAATCCAACCAAATCATTCGGCACGCCACCCGACCTCACCTATGTTGCAGCAGGTGCGCAAGGCTTTCCCGGGTTCCAGCCAGGTGACGAAGTGAACGACAACCGTTCCACTATCGGAGCCTATGCAGATGCGGAACTGGACATAACAAAACGATTCCTGGTAGGTCTTGCCGTACGTTTTGAAAACTATAGTGATTTCGGATTCACGCATAACTACAAACTCGCCACCAGGGTTAAGCTCTCCGGCAATTTCAATCTTCGCGGATCCGTAAGCACAGGATTCAGAGCACCTTCCCTCCAGCAGATCAATTTCAGTTCCAGCTTTACCACAGTGCAGGGAGGAACTATTGCGGAAGTGAAGATCGCGCCCAACTACAGCCCGATAACCAAAGCAGCCGGCATCCCTGAATTGAAGCAGGAGAAATCCGTGAATGCCAGTATCGGCTTCACCTGGAAACCCACCCCCGAGCTCGGTATCACAATCGATGGCTATTGGGTCCGTATCAAAGACAGAGTGGTATTGTCAGGGCAATTCAGTCGTGATGATGATCTGGATCCCGCGCTCATATCAGCCATGAACCAGCTGAATGTAAGCCTCGCTCAATTCTTTGCCAATGCAGTGAACACTACCAACAGGGGAGTTGACATTGTAATCGAGTACAATAAGAAATTAGGAAAAGGTAGTTTGCGCGCATTGCTCACGGGCAATATCCAATCGATGGATATCGACAAGATCAATGTACCTGCCAGGCTCAATGCCAGTGCGGACCTGGCAGCCACCTTCCTCACGGAACGTGAGCAGCAGTTCATTCTCTCATCAGCTCCCAAAACCAAGTTCGGTTTGAACCTGGAATACAATGTTGGAAAGTTTACAGCAGGCACCAGGCTTACGTACTTCGGAAAGATTGAAATACTGGGTTATGGCGATGGTACATCCGATGATTTTACGGGAGGCTTCCACCGCGGGGACCTGTACGCGTATGTACCTGCAGATGATGATGGACGCCCGGTGAAAGATAAATATGTGTACGGAGGCAAGCTGGTGAATGATCTTTACTTTGGGTATAAGCTGTCGGAAAATCTGAGTGCGTTTATCGGTGCGGATAATTTATTTAATGTTCATCCTGACCTGGGGATTGCGCCTGGTGCGCGTTTCTGGGCATTCAACAATGAGACTGGCGGGCCATGGGATGCAGTGCAGATGGGCGGAAATGGGATCAGGTTATTTGCGAGGTTAGGATTTACGTTTTAGAAGTAAGTAGCAATTCAGGCTCCGGGTTAGTAAAATATAATAACAAGTGGCTGTTCATTAGTTGAGCAGCTGCTTGTTTTATTACATGCATGCAGCAGCCAGTAATTTTTTTATGAGGCCGGGCTTCTTGTTTATTTCCAACAATGCGGTCCGGATCTTATCAGTTTTTTCCTGTGACAAAAAAGGAGGAACGATATCTTTGATGTCTATTTTTAATAGTTTACTAATGGCAATCAGATCAGGAAGTGTAAAAGGCCGTATACCATTCATGAGCTCAGACATATGCGTTTTACTCTTATGGCCAAGAATATATCCCAGTTCTTCTGCGTCAGATCTAAGGCTTTCACCTTATTACGGATAATTGATTTTCGTTTCTCCAGAAAGGCTCTTTCTTCTTCCGCAATTTGCTCAGCTTTATCACTCTCTTCCATCTGGTCATCAGATACGGCATTTACATCAGACCAGTACAATTTTTCATAGGCAATCAAAATCTTTCGAAGCTTTTTGCGAAGGACTTTAAAATGAGGGCTTTCCTCCGACATCAACCGGAGTTTTCGTTCGGCAATCATGGCCCTCTCGAAATCCAGCTCATTATCTACAAAACCTTTTCAATAAGTTTTTCTATATCGAATTGCGCTTTCATTTCTAAATATGTTTATGATCTTTAAGCCACTTGTTAATAAGTGCTTTATTATTTTTAAATAGCCTCTCGTATTGATCATGCGACCCTGCCCAGATTATAGTTGCTTCACCTTCTTCTTCAAACTTTATCAGTACGAGCTTGCGATGTACATGTATGTTGAAAAAGTAGCATCCAATGCTATGTACACAATCTGCATCTCTTCTTATATTTTTAAGAGTTGTTGACCTTAAATCTATCCTTTTCTGAAAACGGCTTTATTATTTGCATTGCTCTGAAAACAAAACAATACAAAAACCACACGCAATGCGTGCAGCATCAGCATCAGGCTCTTTGGGTAAGTTTAATGTCTTTTCTGGTTAGAAGCGTGAACGTTGTCCCCTCCGTAACAATGGGAAACAAACATTATCCGGTGGATCATCTCAGATCTTTTCCGGTACGTAGAGATTATTCTTGATAGCGTAGATAATGATCCCGGCTGTATTCTTCACGTCCATTTTTTCCAGGATCTTCATGCGCAGTCCTTCCACGGTGCGCACGCTGAGGAAGATTCTTTCGCCTATTTGTTTACTGGTAAGACCATCACAAATAAAACGGACGATCTCCAGTTCCCGCTCATTGAATTCGGGTTTGATATGATTTCTGTGGGGATTGAATTTGCTCTTGGCCACCATCTCTGCGAGCTTATGACTGGTATGGCGGCAGTAGTAAGGTTGCTGCTCATACACTGATTTGATGGCGTCTACGATTTCATTTTTGTCTGCGTTTTTCAGCAGGTAACCTTTTGCTCCTGCTTCCAGCATATCGATGATCAGGTCTTCTTCATCAAACATGGTGAGCGCAATGATACCAACCTGCGGATAGTGTTCCACCAGGTGGCGTGTAGCAGCGGCGCCATCCATGCGAGGCATCTTTACATCACTGATCACGATATCAGGCTGAAGGCTTTTTACCTGTTCAATCAGTTCGCGGCCATCACCTGCTTCACCCACGAGCTGGATATCCGGCTGCTTCTGCAGCATGATGCGCATGCCATCGCGGAAGATCTCGTGATCATCGGCGATCACCACTTTGATATTGCCGTGTATTTTGCTCATAAAACAGGATTCAGCAAGGAATTTCAAAAGTGTACATGGTACCTTTACCGGGCTCGGACTGGCAGCTCAATTCAGCGCCCATCACTTCTGCCCTACTCTGCAAGTTACGAAGTCCCAGACCCGGATTGTCTTTTATTTTCGAAAAATAATCGAATCCCTTTCCATTATCGGCTGTCATCAGCAACAGCCTGTTCTCCTCCTTCATCATTTTGATGAGAAGGATGGTAGCCCCGGCATGTTTGATGGTATTGTGCACTATCTCCTGGATGATACGGTAGATATTGATCTCCTTCTGTTGGGGGATATCGATGGCTTGTTCACAGATGTATTTCACCTGCAGGCCGCTTGCCTGGCTGGCATGGTCCACAAACTCTGCAATGGCTTTCTGAAGACCTTTGCGTACCGGGGTGTTCGGCATGAGGTTATTGGAAATCTCGCGCAGTTTGGAAATGATACTGTCTATATGCGTGCTGGACTTCATAATGGTAAGTGCATCAGTATCATTGGCAGCATCGATGCTGTTGATCTGGAGTTTTACGGCAGAAAGCAGTGGCCCCAGTTCATCGTGCAGGTCGGACGCAATGCGGGTGCGTTCCTTTTCCAGCGTATCGATCTCCGCCTGGATCTTTTCCTTATGTAAACGGAGGCTCCTTCGCTGATAGCGAATGATAGTAATGATAAAGTAGATGAGCACAGAACCCACTACCCCAACCACCATCAAAAGGGCATCATAAAGTTTTGCTTCCGGGGTATCCATAAGATCGCTACTGCATACAAGAAGTTAGCCAAAATATTCGAATAGACATTGATTTCCTGGAGATTTTGCCTGAATGGTTTGGTAACATATCTGAACAAATTCAGGTTGACCATACAAACGAGAATGAAGAAGGTATAAAAGATGATGATGGCAATACAGATCCAGAATTTCGGATTCCGGAAGATATTGCCCCTGTCGTTCACCACGGCTTTGTTGAAGGTATTTACACTGAATGCGATGAGGATGGCCGGATAGAAAACCCTGAACCCGAAATTGGGTATATGAATATTCTGCAGTACCAGTGTGATGATCACCCAGGCTACGATGCCGATACCCAGGAAAGAAAAGAAGACCGTCCGGTTGCCATTGAACAATCGCCAGTTATGAAAGAGCCAGGTGAAGAGGCAGTAATCCAGTATCGAGAATGTGTTTATCACTACCGTGAAGTTCCTGGGATCTGCCGACAGGAAGAACAGGCGGGCAGTGATCTCCACGAGTAATACCAGGAAGATCCGATAGAGAAAGGGATAGTAAGCCCGGTCTGCTTTTCGGAATCTTACTATCCCAATCACTACAGCGAACACAATACTGAGACTCAAAACAAAACGGACTGTATCATTCATTCAGCAAAGGTCGAGAGGATGATTGATTGGATTGCTGCTATCGGAAATATCGTATCAGTTAGGATCATTAAGATCAGCGGCCATCACCAGGGCCATTGAGGCAGGGAGGATCGCACTGGCCATATTCTGCGCCACCTTTGCCACCGGGAGGAGCTTTGGTTGCAACTGCATTTCCGTTGTCGGTATAGAGGTCGTTGCCTTTGGCATCCACGCCAACGAGGATCATGCGGAACTCATCCCTCCTGCCGCTTTTATCTTTCGCCACACCGTAGTAGATACGCATACCTACACAATTGGGGTCCTTCAGGATCTCCAGCAGCGCTTTCTTGTTGAAGGCTTCGCTGTTTGGGATGAAGATATTCGGGGCCAGTCTTTTCAGGGTATCACGGTCAGCGGCAAAATCGCCACGGAAACCTTTGATGTTATCTACGGAAATGAAGTGATCGATTTTAGCCAGATCGGAAGTGTCCTTTGGATGAGGGATCCATACGCCTTCTTCCTTGGGGCCTCCTGTACAGGAGTTGAGCAGTAGCACTGCTGCGGTGCCGATCAACGTGAATAAACTGGCTTTTTTCGGGATGAGTGCCATACAAAAACGTGTTTTATAGGTTAAATAGAATCTTAAAGATATTCGTAAACGGTTTCCGGGCAATAAGTACATCTACTGATTCTGACCTCATACACTACTGGCAATAAAGGGTATTTTAACGGTTGTTCCGCACTATGGATTATAGGAAATTTGAGGGGTCATCCTCTTATCAATCAAACAGTCTGTTATGCGCCACCAACTACCGGTAACGGGCAACGGAATGCTTCCATCCGCCATGCCCGCCGGAAAGAAGCCGAATATCACACCGATACTCGGTGACTCACTGGAAGTAATAGAATTGTACCACCGCGAGAAAGCGCAGGTATTGGAGAAAAGCCTTCAGCAGCTGAACCTGCTGGAAAATGCCAAGGAGATTGCATTCATATGCCGGGAGGTAATGGTCATACGCGAGAAGATCGCATCAATTCTGAAGAGGAAATTCAAATCATAAACAGGTGTTCCTTTCCCTTAAAACAACTTCATCTGTTCGCCGGGCCTGCGGAACTGGGTACAATCCAGTTCCCACCGCCCTTCGTTGATCCCGAATTTTTTGCACCAGGTATGAAATTGCCGGTTGATGAGTTCTGCCAGCGGACCTTCGCCACGCATGCGCGTGCCAAAGCGGCTATCGTTCACCTGCCCGTTATGCCCCTGTTCAATGAAGTGCCAGACCTTATCGGCCCGGTCGGGGTAATTTTTATAAAGCCAGTCGTGGAATAAGATCTTAACTGCCCCATTCAGTCTCACGAAAGTATAGGCAGCAAAAACGGCCCCTTCCTCCGAAGCGGCTTTCAGGATATTATGCATTTCCTGATCGTTGAGCCCCGGGATCATGGGGCCTAACATAACACCCATGCGCACGCCGGCATCTGTCAATTCCCGGATCACACGCATCCGCTGCCGGGCTGTGGTGGTCCTGGGTTCCATCTTTCGCCGCAGCTCCTCATCAAACGTGGTCACTGAAACCAACGCAGAAACGAGGTTTCTGGCAGCTAACTGCTGCAGCACATCCTTGTCACGCAGAATGC
>NZ_JBQCGW010000004.1:0-8415 GCF_051955275.1 Pseudobacter sp.
CTGTCTTTCACCGATTGCTTATTCAGATAATCCCTTAAACTTTTAATAGGAATATTCAGCTTCTCAAAATACTGTGTAACCAGTTTGTGCTTGGTCCGCGTAGCATCATTGGTGAGGTAAGTGGTATTCATCTGTGCATCCGTTTTCCAGATCATGGTCTGCACATAAGTGGCAAAATCCTCATGCTCGTTCTGCATACCGTAGGGAATGAAGAAACCTTTGGCGATGGCATTGGCCAGCGTTACACGCCTGTACTGATCGCTGCCTCGCAGGTATTCTGTTTTGGCAGGCGCTTCAAATCCTGATGGGATCTGGTGTTTACTGTCCAGGTAGTGTGTGTATTCATGATAGATGAAACCGATCAGACCGGCATCAGCAGGGTTGCTGCTGGGCGCTGCATCATAGATGGCACGAAGGAAATTCGCATCCGCTGTAGCTCCTTTTGCACGCAGCACAGTACCGAAAGGTGTAAGTCCACCAAGCGTAAGCCGGTTGGGCTGGATATTACCGGCCTGGCCAGCAGTGGATTCACCAAAGCTCTCGGCGCCACCGTAGTTGATACCACTTCCGATCAGCAGGATCCGCACCGGCGTTTCTTTGGTACTGGCAATGCCGGGAGCGCCCACCGAATCCATGGCGCGGAAGAACAGTTCTTCCACCAGTTCAATATAAGGCAATACATCAGCCTGTTTGGCCGGATCAGCAATTACATTCGGCGCATACGCAAACCGGTTCCACTCATATTCATAGATCACGCCGTATTTATCGAACACTTCCTTTTGCTTCCTGCCCAGTTCAGTGCTCAGGTCAAATACAGGAGCGGGATCCACCTCTGCCACAGGCTTTGATTCTTTCTTACAGCTCACAGTCATCAATGTGCTGCAGATGATCGACAGATATAGAAAATGCTTTTTCATATTTTTTCAGTTAATCGGTAATTCAATTTATTCAAGGCCAAGGTTCCTGGTGATCTCTTCCAGTGGCAGCTGAATCACATAAGCTTCCGGCTTGGTACCATCGATGGTATACGTTCCTGATCTGCCTACATGTGATACCGGAAGATTATGGCGTTTGATATCGAACCAACGCATGCCCTCGCTGGTAAAACGGATCCGCTTTACCTGTAACAGCAGGTCCATCGCGGGCTGAAGCCCCGTCATGGTATTCATAGAATTGATCCTGCTGTTGGCAGCGTTGGTATTGTAGGTCTGGTTATTGATCAGCAAAGTAAGGTTTGCCTTTGCTTCATCGGTGATGCCATTGTTCTTCCTGATATATGCTTCTGCACGATTGAACAATACTTCATCCACCGTCATCAACGGAAGATTGAAATTCCTGGTAGCCGTATTGAAGAACTTTCCGAATTTCTGCGGAACATAATCACGGAAGAGTGCGCTGGTCTGGATGATATAGTTGTTGGCATCATCTGCTCCGTTCTCCTGCATTAGCTGCAGTGCCGGATAAGGATACATGCCTGAAAAGAAATACGCGATCAGCTGGTAGGTATTATTGCCCATCAGCAGGTAAGTAGGATTTGCCGGATCGAAGTATTTATCGGAGAACTGGGCATAATCCGTGATGGAAGTCCTGAGTTGTTTCACATTCAATGGAACACTCCTTCTCTTCAGCAGTTCATCTGCATATTTGATGCAGTTGTCCCAGTCCTGCTTATCCAGGTAAACCCTTGTCAGCAAACCGAGGATGGCATCCTTGCTCAATGTAAACGGAGTAGCCACCGGCTCACTGTCTTCCACCAGCGACAAGGCGCTTGTCAGGTCTTCTTCAATGCTGGTGAAGATCTGCTGCATGCTCACTTTCTTGTAAGCCACTACTGCTTCTCCATAATATTTATCAACAAAGGGGATGGACATATCGGCGCCGGCTGTACCTGGATTGTATTGTTTGGCAAAAAGCGTGGTGAGCATATAGTTGCAATATGCTTTGATGGCTTTTGCCTTTCCGATCAGCACGTTCAGCCTCTTCTGCTCTTTTTCATCGACCGGTTTATACAGCGCTGCTTTTTCCAGCAATAACCAGGAGTTGATGATGCGGTAGTAATACCTGCGGAATGCCGTAACCGGATTGAATCCGCTTGCCAGGAACTGATTGGCCGCCAGTGATTCCCTTGTGATAGTCAATTCAAAGATGGGCATGGTTTGCTCTGCTGCCGTGGCAACGATATGCCCGGAGAGGTCTCTGAAGATATAATCATCGGTCATCAGGTCAGTAAAGTGATGGTCCGAATAAGGATGGAGATAATTCAGGGTCTTCTCCATATCCGGAAGCGTGGTGATCAGTGTTCTGTTATCCACCGGCTCCTCCAGGAATTTTTTACAGGAACCCAGGAGGCCTGATATGATCAGTAAACACAGGAATATTTTAGTCTTCATCGTATGATGGTTTTATCAGATCAGTTGATTAAAATGTAGCCGACAGGTTGAATGTGAAAGATTTTACCGGAGGCATGTTCAGGCCCGTCAGTAATGTTTCAGGATCCATTCCGTTCAGTCTGTCCGATGCAAATACAGCCAGGTTGGAAGCTTCCATTCCTATCGTGAAATTCTGCACTTTCAGCCTCCTGGCCAGTTTCTCGAAATTGTATTGCAGGGTTACGTTGCGCAGGCGCAGGTAGGAGGCATTGATAGTGCGGATATCAGACATATTGTAGGTAGAAAAGATCGACCTGTCGAAATACCCGGCATTATTGTAATCATTGATATCCTCCTGCAGGATCAGGCGTGGGATATTGGTGTATTGCTCATTACCTGAAGCGCGCCACCTGTTCACGAAATCACCATTCGCATTCTGATCATCGCGATACAGACCGGAGATAGTGCCTCTTCTGTAGAAGTCAGCTTTCCTTACCACATGGCCTGTATTGAACACCATGGAAATGCCCAGTGTAAAATTGCGATAGATGAAATTGGAAGCGAAGCCACCGGATACCAGCGGGTCCCTGCTTCCCTGATAAGATACATTGGTAAGGTCTCTTTCTGATTCAGAGAACCCCATCACCCTGCCGCCTTTTGTATCATAATACTCTGCAAGTCCGCGGTTGTTAAGTCCGGCAAAGCGGAATGAATACAAACCGGTCATGGGTTGTCCCTTAAGCGCGAATCCATTTGAATTGGCTGCATCATAAACGGAAGGGAAATTACCCTGGTAGTCAGACAACACCACATTTTTGTTATAGCCCATATTGAAATTACCTGACCATTTCAGGTGACCAACGATGGTCAGCGGCCTGATATTCACTGATGCCTCGATACCTTCATTCTTCATGTCAGCCCAGTTGAAGAGCTTGGTCAGATAACCAGAAGAAGACTGCACGGATTTATATCCCACCAGGTCAAAGTTCTTCCTGGAATAATAGTTGAAAGTAAAGTCTACCCTGTTGAAAAGAGACAGGTCCAGACCGGTACTGAACATATATTCTTTCTCAAATTCCAGTGAAGTATTTTCAGACTCCACGATGTTCACTCCTGTTACGTTGTAACCGGGATACAAACGCAGGATATTCTCATAATACGCAACCAGCTCAGGCCCGCGATAACCGGCATTTCCACGAAGACCGTAAGACACGCGCAGTCTGGCATCGGTGATGGCAGGGAAGAGAGGTTCCATGAATTCTTCCTTGATGATATTCCACGCTGCACCAATCGCCCATGTAGGCAGGAAGCGGTTTCTTGACGCCCTTCCCGAAATGTTGGTGGCATCGTTACGGAGTGAACCATCAAGGATATATTTTCCATCCAGGCTATAGGATGCGCTACCATAGTAAGACACTGCATTCCTGGTAAACTCAGTTACATAATTGGAAGCGCCTTGCAGCAGGTTTCTTCCGTTGTACATCCGCTGCTCATCCGCAGGAAGGTTAGTACTCAGCATCAGACGCTCATAGGCCAGGTTAGCAGGAGCAAACGTTTTGCTGTCGCTACGATAACCATAGCCACGGGAAAAATTTCCTGACTGATGATTCTGCGTTACTTCCATACCTCCCATCATATCCAGCTTATGCCTTCCCCTGTCGATCACACTCCACTCTGCCTGTCCGCGTACCGTATAGAATTTTGCGGAGTTGGTCTCACGATCCAGGATACCACCTTCGGGCAATACAGTCCTTGGCAGCTCGTAAGAAGGCGCACCAGGACTTTTATACAATCTTTCATTCACGTCTTTGATCCTGAAATCATCTGCCCTGAACTGGTTGGCATAATTGGAATATTCAGTCTGTATCTCATCGATGGCAGAGCTGGAATAACGGGTATTGAACAGGCCGGTCAGCTTCAGTTTGCTGGATACCTTGTAAGTCAGGTTCAGCTGGGCCAGGAAATCGTTGTTTGAAAGGTCGATATAGTTGTTGTTGATCTCATTGATGATATTGAAATCAGCATATCCTTTTTTATACAATTCAAATTTGCCATCAGGCGCATATGGCTTCATAGCTCGACTGGCATCTCTTGCATAAGAGAAAGGATTTACAAGGGTACCGGGATTTCTCTGGTCTCTCTTCGCATACTTCAACATCACTTCGGCACCGAACTTATCTGTGATCTGGAAGTTGTTAACAAAGTTGGCGGTAAACCTTTCAGTCTTTTCACCGATCGTTTTTCCGGGATCGGTATAATAACTGAAAGATACACGCGTAGCACTTCTGTCTCCGCCATAACTAAGGCTGAGTGAGTGTTGTTGCATAATGGAATTCTTGTAGAGTTCATCAAACCAGTCTGTATTCACCTGTTTGAGATCACGTACCATTTCACGGAACTGTTGCTCAGTGATATCCCTCCGGTTGTAGAGGTCCACTGCTTTTGAGAACGGGCCTGAATTGGCAGCACCGAAATTCATCAGACTGCTCTGGTAGATCTCAAAGAGTTCCTGGTTAAGCTCGATCTGATCTTTAGAATTCAGTACATCAAAATCCCTGATGGAAGGTTTGATGCTCAGTGTGGTGTTGGCGTTATAGCCAATGCGTAAAGGCGAGTTTTTCCTGGCCCTCTTTGTATTCACAACAATAACGCCGTTAACCGCCCTGGTACCATACATGGCGGTGGCGGTAGCATCTTTGAGGATGGTAAGGTCTTCAATGTCTTCCGGGTTCACATTGGAAAGGGCGCTGGCCAGCAGGTTCCTGGCGTTACCGCCATAGAGTTCTGATGGCACGATGTTCAGCGGTGCTTCCAGTGGAACACCATCAAGCACCCAGAGTGGCTCATTGATACCGCTGAGTGAAGCACTACCCCTGATCCTGATCTTGGGAGCAGTACCAAAAGTGGAGGATGTATTCTGGATGGCCACACCAGCTACCTGGCCCTGCAGCATTTTATCGAGTGTGCCGAGGCTGACTACTTTGATATCTTTTGTTTTTACAGTGGTGGCGGCACCGGCATATTCGCTCCGGTTCTTGCTCTGGTAACCGGTAACAACCACATCACCCATGGTGAGCGGTTCCTGTTCCAGTACCACTTCCACAACACCGGCATTCGCTGAAACCCTTACTCTGTAGGGTTTGTAACCTGTCATGCTGATTTCCAGCGTAACGATATCCGGTACATTGTTTAGAGTGAACTCTCCTTTTTCATTGGTGGATACACCCTGGTTGGTGCCTCGAACTCTCACACTGGCGCCTGCCAGCGGCTCGCCGCCCTTGTTGCGTACAACGCCGGATATATTTCCACGGGAGCTCTCGTCGGCAACAACGGCCAGCTGCGATTCGGAGGGAGGTGGGGCGGTTACCACTTTCTTTTTTACCACGATCGTTTTCTCCACCAGCTGGTAACTCAATGGCTGGTTCTCGAAACAGATGTCCAGCGCTGCTTTCAGCGTAACATTATCAACTTTGATGTCTACCTTGTTGGCAGTTTGTAATACTTTCTTTTCAAACCAGAAACGGTATTCTGTTTGCTGCTCTATCTTTTTCATCACCGTTTCCAGGGTAGCATTCTTTTCATTGAGGGTAACAGGTGTACCCTGATTGGCAAACACTGATTGCGTCAAAAGAAGCAGTAAGAGAAATGCAGGGATTTTCGGATAAAGCTGCCTGATATGAACCGGCGACCAGTTCTTCCGGGCAAAGCAGTTCAATAGGTGCATGTGCACATGCGCCAGGAGTAATCTCATGGTGAATGTTAGTTTAGGTAATAAATTAGAAATGGAATGGTATCATCCGGTCTTTCACGGAAGAACAATCAGTTTGTTTCCTTCAAGTTTAAAATTGATATCGCTTAAGCGTAATATCTCCAGCACGGCGTTCAGGCTTGAACTCCGGCTTATTCGACCTGTAAAATATCTCGCTTCATCTTTCAGTCTGATCTCTACATCCACCTGGTACCACCTGCTCAGCTGTGTCAGTACCTGCCTGATCTCGGTATCCCTGAACTGGAAAGCTCCCTCATGCCAGGCCATCACCACTTCAAGATCGGCCTGTGGCACCACGGAGAGTTCACCTCCTGCACCGAGCCTGCCCTGATTGCCAGGCACCAGCTTTCTGGCTACCGTTCCCTTATCGTCTGTCATCTGCACCGATCCCTGCAACAGGGTCACATATTTGATGGGATCATCCGGGTAGGCATTGATATTGAACTTTGTGCCCAGTACGTTCACCTGAAATCCATTAGCGCTTACCACAAATGGTTTCTTTGAATTCTGCGCTACATCCAGGTATACCTGTCCGGTTACAAACACTTTGCGCTCGTTTCCTTCAAAGCTGGCCGGGAACTGCAGGCTGGATGCAGCATCCAGCGAGGCCACAGAGCCATCGGGTAATGTGATCCTGAATTTCTGTCCCCTTGCCGTGCTGATGGTATTGAAACCTACAACGCCAGTGGCCTGCGGAGCGATCACATAGCTCACTTCATTTCCATTTTTTACGATCTCCACGCCTTTTTCTTTCATCACTACCCCATCCTTCAGTTCATCCAGGTTGAATTGCTGGTTATTGCTGAGGGTGAGAATGGCGCCGTCTCCACCCGGTGGATGATCAGCAACGGTTGCTATGGGTTGTTGTTCTGTTTTCGGTTGTTCATTTCTGTTATATAACCAGAGCCCTCCTGCGCCGATCACCAGGGTGACCATGGCAGCGGCGATATACTTCCAATTGAAACCGGCTCTTCTTATAGGAGCTTCCATCCGGCCTGCTTCCAGTTTCATTTTCAGGTGCTGTAACATGGAGGCGCCCATGTCTTCAAACTGGGCAGGAGTTGCTTCCACGATGGCAGCATCTGTCTCATCGGCTTCTTCATACCATCTATGCAAAGCGGCGATCTCTTCTTCGGTAGCAATACCTTCGAAGTATTTTTTAGCCAGCTGATTTATATCTGAATTCTGATGAGCGTCCTGGTTCATACAATTATTACTATCGTTTAAAGCGCAATTTTTTGGCGGTGTTCACGCATGATTGACATTACTTTGGATACATATCCTTCTACTGTTCTGGGTGACACACCGAGTTGGGTGGCTATTTCATCGATAGGTTTATCCAGAAGTTTATGTTGCACAAAAACGATCCTGTATTTTTCTGGTAGTGAATCTGAAAATTTATTGAGTAACTGAAGGAAGAATTTATTCTCGTAGTCGGCCGTACTGGAGGCAACTTTTGCATTGGGATCCATTTGTTCCAGCAGGTAAACCTTTCCGCGCTTCTGGCGTGCCAGGTGCTTGTAAACAGCGTGCCTTGTCATGGCGGCCAGGTAAAAGTTAAGATCGATGATCTCCAGTTGCTCTCTTTTTTCCCACAGCGTAAAGAATACCGTCTGCACGATCTCTTTGGAGTCATCCAGAGAATGCAACCTTTTATGAGCTACATAGAATAACTGCTTCCAATAAATATTGTAAATAGCTGTAAAGGCGGATTCGTCCCCATGCCTGAGGCGCCTCAGCAGATCCTGTATGTTACAGTCAGCTGGTTTTCTCATTTAGTTACTTCCCCTTTCAGTTCTGGTTATAGAGTTAAGGTTCTCTATTAAAATTAAGAGCTTTTGAGAAAGAGTTTGTACGTAAGAATTAAGAAATATTTTTGAAAAATCTTAAACTAGATAAGATGATTATTGAGAATCAATGAATAAGATCCTGGCTCATTCAAATTCATGGTATATGGGTATCGGCGGTTTTCAGCGTATATATATGGCAGTTAGGGCACAAAAAAAGCCACCCTACGCAAATTGCGTGAGGTGGCTTATGAGTTTGATCCTGAAAGCTGACCTTACTTATGCTTCCTGATCAGCTCGATGAAATCATCGAACAGATAGCGGCTGTCGTGCGGCCCTGGAGTGCTTTCCGGGTGATATTGTACAGAGAAGGCGGGTCTGTCGGTCAGACGGATGCCTTCAATTGAATCGTCGTTCAGGTTCACGTGTGTTACTTCCACATTGGGTGCATTCTTCACGGCTTTGGGGTCCACACCGAAACCATGGTTCT
>NZ_JBQCGW010000005.1:0-15418 GCF_051955275.1 Pseudobacter sp.
TAATTGAAGCTCACTTCACGTAACGCGAGGAAATCTCATTTTGAATATTACAGAGAGTTGTTGGTTGAATAACCGGAGCTGGTACTCAGACTATTACCCCCGCGCAAATGGTTCCTGTAATTGTAATCGGCATCACTCTGCACAGTGTAGCGTGGTATTTCAGCAATATCACCCTGCTTCTGCCATACTTTGCCGGTGAGCACATCGGAGAGCGTCATGTTATTGTTACGTGCGCTGGCCATGAGCCTTCCGCGGAAGGAGTTGTCGATCACATGACCGATACCGAAATCGATGAGGAAGCGCATGCTGAGGTTCTTGTAGGTGAAGGTATTCTGCATGCCGCCTGTTTTATCAGGACGGATAAAACCCATAAACACCATATCATTGTTATCGATCCTTCCGTTACCATCAACATCCTGCCAGATGGCATCCCCGCCCACTTTCAGCCTGCCGGCGGCTTCCACATCATAAGGCGCATTCTTGGCATCTTCATCGGTAGCATACACACCAATCAGATGATACGCCCAGCGGCCACCGAAACGCTCGCCTTCCGCCAGTCCACCTACCCGTACATATGTATTGGTGATGGGATCATACACGGTATTGCCACCGATCCTGTTCTTGTTCTCCGCTGTCTGCGGCAGTTTGAGCACGGTGGAACGGATGAAAGAATAATTGGCATTGACAGTCCAGCTGAAATTCCTCGTCCGGACTGGTGTTGCTTCCACTTCGATATCGATACCGCGATTACGGAGAGAACCGTAATTGCTTTTGATAGAAGTGAAGCCGGTGGACCCGTCCAGCGGTTTATCGAAGAGGCGGTCGCTGGTGATCTTGTTATAAAAATCAATATTTACATTGAGGCGGTTATTCAAGAGACCAATCTCCACACCAATATCAAAAGAAGTGGTTGTTTCCCATTTCAGGTTATTATTGGCAAGAACGGTATTGAGGATGCCGGCTTCTCCGCCATAAGTATAGCCGGTTGAATAGCTGCCCTGTGTATTGGCGATCGTGATCTCGTTATTGCCGGTCTGTCCCCAGCTGCTGCGCAGTTTGAATTTCTGCACATAAGCACTTAGCGGCTTCCAGAATTTTTCGTTGTGCATATTCCAGCCTGCAGATACACCGGGATAGATCCCCCATTTGTGCTCGGTGGAGAATTTGCTGGAGCCATCTCTGCGCAGGCTTGCAGCAAACATGTAACGTTTGTTGTAATCGTAGGTAAGGCGACCGAAATAACTCATCATCACATCGGTGTCTTCACGTGTAGTGATCCTTTGTGTTTCGGGAGCAGTGGCGTTGAGTGATTTGATGTAATCGGTGGGTGCTCCCCTTCCGCTGCCACTCATACGGTATTCGTAGCGGTTGATATAACTGGCGCCCAGCACAGCATTGAAATTGTGCTTACCGAAGGATCTGTCGTAGTTCAGCAATCCATCCAGCTGGCTCTGGCGGTCATAGTTATGCGCAGCAGTAGCTTCCCTGGTGGGGGTGACTTCATTAAAGGTTTCAAACCTTCCTTCTAAGCCTTCCGTGGTGAACCAGTAGAAAGATGGCATGAAGTTCAGACCGGGTATGATATTCCAGGTAGCGCCCAGGTTATAGGTGGCGCGGTTCACCTGGTTACGGTTGTACTGATCACGATAATATACTTCGTGGTTACGGTTCCGGAAGCTGGCCACGCCTTCGCCGGGAGCGGGTTTGCCATCTTCATAATTCAGGCGGTAGGTGAAGGGCATGGTCACAGAGCGGCTGAGCACGTTCTGGTAATTGCCCACGCCATTGCTCTGACGCAGCTGGTAGCTGAAGTTGGCATTCAGGCTAACGGCCTCGCTGAGTTTGTAGGTACCGTTGAAGAGGGCGCTGTAATTCTTGTACCAGGTGCCCAGCACGATGCCTTTCTGATCAAGATGGCCGAGGCCAAGATAATAAGTAGCCTTATCCGTACCACCGCCCACATTGAAATCATATTCGCGCCTGTAAGTGTTCTGGAAGGTTACATCCTGGTAATTGGTTTCTTTGAAGATCAGTTTCTTTCCGGTAACAGGATCCGTCATGGTCTCCCAGCCCTGGTTATCAATAAGGTCTGAAACATAGTCCGGGCCATAGTTCTGGATATAGGTGTCCAGGAATTCAAGCGTTCCTTTTGAGTTGAGGGGGTTGCCGGTAGACATACCGTAACGTCCGCCTGTGAGGAAGAATTCAGGATTGGTCTTGTTGAACTGCTGGATATTCCGGCGGCTCACCTCGATGTATTCACGGGCGTTGGTGAAATCATATTGCTTGCCCTGTGTTTCGATGCCGTTGGTGTATTTGAAATTGATCACGGGTTTGCCGCGGCGGCCTGATTTTGTTTTGACGATGATCACACCATTGGCAGCGCGAGCACCATAGATGGCCGTGGAGGCTGCGTCTTTCAGAACCTGCACTGATTCGATGTCGTCCGGATTGAGGTCACTGATATTCCGCATCACGCCCACTACTCCATCTACAATGAAAAGCGGTGCGTCTCCTTCCGGTGAGGTGGAGCTGCCACCACGGATAAAGATCTGCGGATTGGAGCCGGGCTGGCCGTCTGATATTTGCAGTGTGAGACCGGCCACTTTTCCCTGCAATTGCATCAGGGGATTTTGTCCGGGTGCATTCTCAAACTCCTCCTTGCCCACTTTGGAAATGGAAGTAGTTACGGTGGCCCTGTTTTGCCGGCCATAACCGATGATCACCACTTCGTCCATGGCGGCCTGTGCCGGATCCATGGAGATCTGTACGCTGGCATTGCCGGCAAGAACATACTCCAGTTTCTTGTAACCGGCGGAACTGATTACCAGGGTGGCTTTGAGATCGGGAACGCTGATGGTGAATTGTCCAACGCCATCCGTGCTGGTGACTTTGGAGGCACCCTTCACGGAGATGGTCACTCCGGGAAGCGGTTCACCATCTTTGGATGAGGTGACTACGCCTTTTACAACCGTTTGCTGGTTTTGAGCGAGCAGCAGCTGTGATGGGCACAGGCTGCAGAGCAGCAGTACAAAAGATAGGGAAAGCAGTTTCATATATGGCAACTTTCGTTTATTAGTAGTTATGTACTACATATTACTACCCAAAAGAACGAAAAATTATTATGTAGGACAAATTAATTTTTCGTGAAAACGGAAATACCATGCGAAGATATTTCCTGGCCATAAGTTGGAATGTTATCCTTTTTCTATCCAGTTGTTTTTCAGCGCCAGGCTGATCACCTGTGCCCTTGAATTCACATGGAGCTTGTCGTAGATATTAGCGATATGTTTGCGGACGGTGAGCACGCTCACATTGAGTTCTGAGGCGATGCGCTTTGCATCCCAGCCACTCACCATATACTGCAGGATCTCTTTTTCGCGGTCTGTGATATTCACCTGCATTTCAGCACTGGGAGCCGTTTCTTTAGCGGATTCCGTGGAGCGGCTCAGCAGCTGCAAGGCCTTGCGGGCAATGGCCGGGCTCATGGGAGCGCCGCCGGTCTGCAGTACTTCCACCACTGCATTTTCGAGGGTTACGGCAGATTCATGTTTCAGCAGGTAACCGGAGGCACCTGCGCGGATGGCTTCAAATATTTTGGCGTCATCATCAAACACGGTGAGCACTATATAATGGATATGCGGATACAATGTTTTGGCAAGCCGTATGGTTTCCACCCCGTTTAGCTCCGGCATTTCAAGGTCCATGAACACTACTTCGGGCAGGCCCTGGTGGTGTAATCCCTTGAGTTGCTCCAGGCATTCATTGCCATTATGGGCAACGTACACCAGTTCCATTTTGCCTGACAATTTCATTTTCTGCATGAAAGTATTCCTGTTCACGGCATTGTCTTCCACCAAAGCAACTTTAAACATATTCTCTATTTATTGAGTGAGTGAACCGGTTGTATGAGCACCATCGTTCCCTGTGGTACAGCGGGTTTCCAGCTGATGCTCCATCCTGAAACTGATGCCCGCTCCTTCATATTGCGTAATCCGTTGCCTGTACCAGGTTTAACGTTGCGTTCATCCATCCCCTTTCCATCATCTGAAATGGAAACCTGCCAGTCTTCCCCCCCGCTGATCCCTACCCTGATCCTGCCTGCGCCACTATGCTTCACGGCATTGGTGATGGCTTCCTGTATGATCTGGAAAAGATGGAAGGCCTGTGTTGGCGGCAGCGCCATATCCGTTATAATATCTTCCTGCACATCCATCCGGATGCCGGGATAACTGTTGCCGATCCGGCTGAGAAACACTTTGATCCGGTCGCTGATGGCTGTCAGTGTCAGCGAATCCTTATTTAAAGCCCAGATGGTATCACTCAGCTGTGACACCATCGTCTGCGAATTCTGGTTAAGTTCCTGGAGGGCCACTTTGTGCTGGCCACTCAGCTGGTCCGACTGCAACACTTCCAGGTTGGAAGCGATGCTGGCGGCATAAGCGCCGAGGTTATCATGCAGATCTGCGGCTATACGTTTACGTTCATTCTCTTCCGCATCCGCCACCGCCCTTGCTGCCAGCCGCTTTTCGTTTCCGATGGCGGCTTCCACTTTCACCCGCTGTTTCTTCCGGTAATCCCTGAACATCACAAAGGAGATCACCAGCAGGATAAGTACCACGCCCATCACCCGGTAGAACACATTGTTCTTCTTCACAATGGTGAGCTGTTGCTGAATGATGGTATTTTCTTTCTTCTGTACTTCATATTTGGTCTGCATTTCAGCGATGACCTGTTCCGACTTCGCTTCCGCCAGCGAATCCTTGGCCAGGATGATCTGTTCCAGCAGCTGCTGATAATTTGCCAGGTCTCCTTTTTGTTTGTAAGCCCTGGCAAGCAGTTCGTAATACATCAGGCGGATGGAAAGGGCATTGTTGAGCACCTGTCCTTCCCCGGGTACAGATTCATACAGGTTTCCCTGTTTCAGGTATTGTGTGCACCAGGCGATGGCCTTATCCACCTGTTTAGTATTTAAATAGAATTCCACCAGCGTTATATTATCGTCTGCATGGATATTTCCATCCTGAGTGGCCTGCCTCGCTTCGATCATTTCTTTCAATGCCGCTTCTGCTTTTGCAGGATCGCCGTTCTTCAGGAAGATCTTCGATTGCCGCTGATAGGCCATGGCAATGCCCATAAGGTTCTGCTGTTGTTTGTACAGGTCGATGGCGAGCCCGCTGTAGTAAACAGCTGAATCCGCAATGCCTTTGAGAAAATAAGCTTCTGATAAATTACTGAACAGTGCAGCCTTTGGCGCATCAAATGCAGCCCCCTGGCTAAGGTAACCGAGCGCCCTGTAAAACCATTGCAATGCAGCCTGTGGCGTTTCCCTGATCAGGGCAATGCTGCCAATGGTATTGATATTGGTGCTGATCACTACGGAGTCATTGTATTTCTCTGCTTCATTCACCAGTTTGTATAAAATGGCCAGCGCTTCAGGATATTTCATTTTACTGCCATAATACAATGCCTGCCGGCGGGTCGCTTTGAAATAGAGCGGCCTTTCGGCAGGCAGTGTAACATTGTTATGAGCAATTACTGGATTGATGGTAGCAAGGGCACTGTCCAGCCAACCCCACCGGTAGTAATCATCCGCTACTGCCACTGCTGCCAGGTCTACCAGTTTCGGGTCTGCTGTTTTTGCAGCCAGGTCTTTGGCCCTGTACGCATAATGGTCGAGTGTATCCCGGTTGATACTCTGGTATTCTTCACACAAACGTAAAATAGCAGCCAGTTCTTCCTTCTCATTTGCCGCCCTGTAAATACCTGCCCGCAAACTGTCGATCTGTGGAGTTTGAGCGGGGAGGATGCCGGTACACAGGCAAAGCAGTATTACAGGTAGCATCAATCGGTTCATGAGATATTAAATATAGTCCATTCCTCCACTACTGGCTGCATTGCCCAGCAATAATCTGCTCCTTTGTTGGGTTGTACCCATTCTGCGTAACTGTATAACTACCGGCAATGGCAGCAGCCTTCACCAGTTTGGTGATGCCGCAAAGATTCTTCAGCAGCTTATTCTCGGAAATATTGATATTGTTGATGGTGCCTCCCACATTGGCAAGTCCATCCACATTGAGCAGTTTGGCGCAGTTACTGATAGTGATCTCGTGCTTCATTGTGGTGACCTTTTCCAGTCCCTGCAGGTTAACCAGCTCCGGGTTCCGGGCAATGTATACGCCAATCACATCTGTCAGCGCCGTGAATCCTTTGATAGATGTCAGGTTCTTATTATCGGTAATGAAGATCATCCTGTTCTCGGACTGGCCGGTGCTCTTCAGTTTCGGAAATCCCTCCGTGCCGGTAAGACCGGTCTGCACGATTCTTGTATCCTGACCTATCGATTCGAGGCTGGCAAAGCCGGAAGCATCCGTCAGGTTGATGCCACCTATATTGAACATGGCGCCCACGGTTTTCAACAGCCTGAACCCTTTGATACTGTTCAGTGGACCGCTGTAACCTGATCCACAGGCGGTTTCCAGGTTACAGGAGAAACTGATGCTGGTGAGCTTATTGAAGCCATTGATGGTTTTCAGCTTTACGCTTGCCCCGGGAATATTGGCATTGGAAATATTGAAGTCCCCGTCAACTTTTGTGAGATTGGCGAATCCATCCAGGTTGTTGATCCCAGCACAGTTGTTGATGATGAACTTACCGCAGGTCTTCAGCGCGGGCAGATCAAAGCTCGCCAACGGTTGTACAGGTTCATACCCTCCATCGAGATTGAATGAATTGCTCACAGTTTCCAGCGCATTCAAGTTGATGGAAGCCAGTTTCGGATTGAAACTGATATCAATGCTGGCGCACTCCCTGTACCCGGGAAGGCTCAGGGTTTCTATCAACGCATTGTCCTTACAGGCGAGATTACCTTTTTCAAACAGCGGGAAACTGGCCGTGGTCAGTACTTTATGACCATTGATACTGAGGCCTCCCGTAGATTTCAGTTTATTGCTCACAGCAGTGATATCTTTCAATACATCATTGCGGGTGATGGCCACCCAATCCGTCATGTCAGCCGGTACATTGATGCCATCAAGCGTTACCAGTTTTGGACAGAGGTCGATGGTCAGCCGCGCAGTACAGACAATATTTTTCAGACCGGCTACAGAACTGAGCAATGGATTATCAACCAGGGTCATTCCCCAGCCACCGAGGGTGCCGCTGGCATTGGCAAATGTGTTCAGATTTTCAAGCGCAGAATTGGAGATCTCGATATTGCCGCATTTATCTACGGACTTCAGATTGGGCAGGCTAAGGGTTTTCAGCAAGGGGTTACCTGTGATAGAAATATTGTCGTTGCCCAGCGGACTTACACTTTCGATGGATGGCAATGTCAATGCAACAAGAGAATAGTTGTGGTTGATATGAATGCCCTGCATGCTTTTGCTGGCCAGTTTCGGAAAGGCCGCATTGATCAGTTGCCCGTTCGCCACCAGGGTCAGCCAGCTCATGCCTTCCAGCTCTGCAAGAGCGCCCAGGCTTTCAATTGTATTGCTGCGCAGTTCAAGTCCCCATACTTTTTTCAGGCTTGTCAATCCACCAAGACTGGACTGATTGGAGATATAGAGGATGCCTGCAACTTCTGTATACGCAGAATCGATAAATTCCTTCAGTGTTTTGGCATCATAAATACTGTAATTTCCATTGTACACTTTTCCTGTTCCCGGATTTCCTGTTCCCGGCTCTTCACATAGTTTTACGGGTTGCTGGATCATATGGGCCACTGATGGATTCACATTGATCTTTAGGTCCTTGCTCTTTTTTCCTGTTGCCAGATCATATACGGTGAGCACTACATTGTCAACCCTGTTCGGCAACTGGTTCATGAACACATACTGCGCGGTGAACCTTCCTTCCGTACCGAATATAGGCGCAGTGGTGCTCTTCACAACGGTATTACCACTGCGCATGCTCATGTACGCATAACCATTCCTGACAGGCTGGTCGTTACAGTTGACGGCTTTACCATTCACATTCACTACGGTCTGGCCTGTGCCGCCACCACCGCCGCCGGGAGGAGGAATGGTAATAGTGATGGTGCCCGGAGGATTGGTGGGCCTTACTTCGATGGTAACGCTTTCTCCTTCCTGCGCAAATACAGGACCTGTCGGCTGCACTTCATCCGCTGTTGGTGTATAGTTCTCATTCCTCGGATAATCAGGGCCGCCGGGCTGAACCGGCATCACGGTCACTTCCATCACTTCGGTCATATTGGGCAGCGGGAAGGTAACGGTGCTGGTGCCTCCGGGAGGGTTTCCTTTTGCATCGGGGACAGGCGGTGGAAATGTATTGGTGTATAAAACGTTTTTTGTTTTTTTATCCTTTACCGTAAGGGTGAAGTCGGGTGGATTGTTCACGATCCTGTCGATATCCTCCGGGGGAAGGCTGGTAATATTGGGAATGATCCAGCGCAGGATCATGGGCAGGATCATCAGGGGGTTCCAGTGGTCATAATTCCACATGGAGAAATGGCTCACTTTGCCCATATATTTTCCGTTCTGATAGGTGCCTTTGCCTTCCTGTTTCCAGATACCTTTCGTTTCATCGAAATACCACATATCGATAGTGGGTGTGGCGGATGCCTGCAGTTGCTGCGGCACCGGTAAGGTAAGCACAGCTTCCATGCCTGCCTTGATATTCACTTTATTTCCTTTATCATCCAGCAGCTCGATATTTGACATACCATAGGAGATCAGCGCTCCGCGTGTATTTGAAGCGTTATCTGCGGCCAGGTCTCCCGGCATCCGCGCCAGGAAATCAGGCGATGTAGGATTTACATATCCTGCCACCACATTCACCTGACCGGTATATCCTTCAATGGCATTGGCAGGCAGTTCCACTTTAATACCTCCTGCGGAAGTAGCAGCGCCACCGGTGGCTGCGTTGATCCTGCCGATGCTTTTATGCGCCAGTAATTTGATGAGGGGTGGCTTGCTCATCCCTTCTTTCACGGGTTGGAAAATGCGGGAACCATGAAAGAAGCCGGTCTTTACAGCGGTGATATATCCACGCGCCTGGTCCAGCATCAGATCATATAAAATGTAAATGCCGTTCTGGTCGGTGATAGTGGATTTCCCTCCACCCTGCACGGTAACGCCGGCGAGCGGCTGGTCTTTCTCATCCACGATCCTTCCGAAAACCGAGGTAGGGATCTTCACCCCTTCCTGCGGAAGACCGGGTATGGGAGGATTGGTATTATTGTCTGTATGATCATTTTTCCGGCAACTGTTGCTGATAGCCAGAACAATGAACAATGTGTAAAGGAGAAGCTTTTTCATGATGCCTGCGCTTTAAGGTGATGATTTGATGGATACAAAAATCATCAGCCTGCGGCAGGCGGGAAATACTCAATTTGTAGTAGGGAGGGAAACGGAAGCTTATTTTTCCAGTTCCTGCAGCCTGTCGAAATGCGGCTTCAGGTGCTCATACATGCCGTTCTTGAAGTCTTCCTTGGTGCCTTTTTTGAGGATCTGCACCAGGTCCAGGTGATTCACTTTACCGGATATTTTCTTCTTTTCTAACGTTACCACATAGCCGAAGATCGGCAACAGCATGCTCTGGAAGCGCTTCAGGGTATTGTTACCGGTCATTTCATACAATTTGCCATGGAATTCGATTTCAGACTTGATGCGGAATTGTTTGCCGGAATCATATTTCTCGGCTTTGGCGATGGCTTCCAGCTCTTCTACGTCCTTATCTGTTTTGCGGAGGAAGAGCAGATCGGCCAGTCCCATTTCCAGGACCAGCCGCAGTTCAAAGATATCCTGCAGGGTGTCTTTATCGATGATGAGGGGGTCCAGTACTTTTTCGAAGGCGCCGAGGATATCGGGTTTGGTGAGCACCATGCCCCGTTTCTTTTTGGATTCGATCATACCCAGCATGCGCAGGCGGCTCAGCGCTTCGCGCAGCACATTGCGGCTGACGCCCAGGGCCTCGGCCAGTTCCGCCTCCGTAGGCAATGCATCACCGGGCAGAAAGGGCTTATTCTTCAGGTATTCCCGCAGTTTCACTTCCACCATATCAGCCATGGTGGTAGAAACAATCTTCTCTAATCCATTGTAAGAATTGGACGCCATTCACGTAACAGTTTGGTCACGAAAGTAGTCTTTTTGCCCCACATAAGTATTTTATTGTCCCCGGATGACGGCCAGTACCTGGTCTATCCAGCTGCTTCCTGCTTTCAGAATTATATCCGGGCGAAGGCCGGTATCTTCATATGGTAAGAAATTGCCATCATCTTTCATATCCGTAGGATACAACGCCAGCTTGCCTCCCCCGAAATAATGGGTATTGCCGTAATTGTTTCCATAGGCCATGGTGCCATTGGTGGTCTGCCCCAGCATGAGCACCTGCTGTTCCCGCCGCAGCAGGATGGCGAACTGTTCCGCATTGCTGTAGGTCGCCTGGTTGATCAGGGCATAGACCCTGCCCTTCTTCAGATACCCTCTCAATAGTTTCAGGTATTTCATGGAAGCCTTGAAGCCTCCGCCCCCGTTGTTGCGCAGGTCAAGCACCAGGGTGCCGGCGGACAGGGAGTCCCGGATGCTTTCGTAAAACCGCTCCGATTCTTTCAGGCGTTCGGGGAAAGTGGAAAAGCTGCCCAGGCGCAGGTATTGTATATCGTTAGTAAGCCATCGCAGGCTGAATGCAGGTTCCGTATACGGGATCTCTTCATAGTTCTTCCGGCGGAGATCTTTTTTCCAGCCGCCTTTGGAGAGGCCGCCATTCACGAAGCGTTCATTCCTGTACAGCATGAAATTTTTGGTAAGGGCCTGTGCATGCCATGCTCTCAGCCTTTCAGGCCCAACCTCACTAAGGATGAAAGCGATCTGCCCGGGCTCCCAGTTGATCAGACCACTGTGCAATATCACTCCTACCAGGCTGTCTTTTTTTTCAGTGCGGAAAAGCCCTGCCTGTAACTGCTCCCCATACCAGTAAATTCCTTCGAGACTGTCAGCCGGCCTGGCGGCCAGCGCCGTTTTCAGGGAATCCAGAGAGAGATGGACGCGCGGAAAATCGCGGTACCAGGGCACCTTGCGCCATTGCTCCAGGAAGGCCGGGTCATTCAGCTGCGCATACTTATAGTCCAGTTCCGGCTGCTGGTAAAAGAACAGGTGATTGTCGTTCAACGCCAATACCAGCCTGCTTTGCAGCAGGAAGCACTGAAGCGGGTCCGATATGCCGGCGGCTTCCTGCCGGACTGCAGTATACATTTTCGCATATTCTTTTCCGTTATCACCTTTCATCTGCTGCCTGAAAGAAGGCAGTTTTTTCAGGAGGTCATAGAGTGTGTCAAGGGAGGCTGCACAGGACAAAGAGGATTGCGCAGTTGCCTGCATCAGACATAAAGAGGCCATGGCGGCCAGCAGAATTTTCATCATGCGATAAGGTTGGTGACCCGCTGAATATAATCATTTAATCCTGCTTCAGGAAATCCAGCAGTTGCCTCCCTGTTTCATCGATGGTGAGCAGAACGGCTTCATGCTGCACGCGGTTGGCCGCCTGGTTATTGTCGAGCTCGGATTTCATCTTCTTCGAAAACTGATCTTTTGTAACGATGGTGGAGAACGGCACCATGCCTGTCCGCACATCCAGCAGGATCAACTGCGTGGTGGCAAAGGCTTTCAGGTCGGGACTCGAAAACATCTTATACCGGGAATATATATCGCTGCTGATGCTGTATACCACCACTACATCGGCCTGCAGGCGCACGGCGGCTTCGCGGAGCTGCGTGAAGCCCGGATTTTTGCTGACCACTATCTCGGGGATCACTGACACTTTCTTTACGCGGTCGCTCTGGCGGATCCTGTTGGTGAAGGAATCCAGGTAACTCTGTTGTGTTTTCAGATAATCTTCATCGTTAGAGAAGTAATTATACCTGCGCGGCGAGGTATTGCTGTTATCGATCCTGACCATTGCCACGCGGATGCTGCCGGGCAGCCTGTAACTGGCATCCAGCAGTTTCTGGATATTTTCTTCTGAAATAGTGGAATTCCTGTCGGAAAAAAGGGACTGTGTGATCATCGTGTCTCCATAATTGCCGGAGTAATTGTCTGCAGCGGCCTGTCGGTAAGTGCCACAGGAAAAGAGGAAGAAAAGTACCGGAAGGGTAGCAATGAATTTCATGGTTTAAAAGTTTAGGCACGCAAAATATAAAGTTCATCCCGTACCCGCAGGCTAATGGTTTCTCAATTAACAATCATTTACTGGATCAGCGGTGTCGCCGCAGAAATCTCTTCAACCAATAATTCCCGGGCATGTTTTGCGTCCTGGCAGGGGAAGCAGCCGCTAAACCAGGCCAACAGCAGGAGCCCACTTCCCGGGAATTGTCCCAATTGAATGAATTTCAGCACAAGTGACCATTCCCAAACATGGCATGGACGGAACATCCCAAAAAAATCAAGGCCTTTTCAGTTCAGTAAACCCAACCAGAAATAGCCGCTTCTGTTGAATGGAAGCCTTCTTCCCTGGTTCATTTTTCTACAAATACGCCACTGCTGGTATTTATAATCAGAAATAACTATATTTGGCTCAGCAGTAAACAGACCGTTATGCCTGGTAACAAAATCCACCAGGCGTACAAAACCCGTAGCAATTCCTAAGGCTCTCTCTTTTACAGATTTTGTAGCACCGACCAAATAGTGCCATGCGGTGCCCTGTCAGGGCAAGTATGAGCTATTTATTAATCATTGAAACTTAACGGTATGCTTACATCTGTCATTAACCCATTTGTCCTGCGCTTTTCGCAGCTGAAATCCTGGTGCAGCAGTTCGTGGAAAAAATGGTTACTGCATTGTTCCAAAGGCAGTGAACATATTGTGGATGAACAGGCCAGGGAACGTTATGCCAAGCTCAACCAGTTCGGTCTGCTGATGACAATGATACTGACCGCCTTCATTCCCGTATTCCATTTCTTTGCACTTCCCACTCCTGATCTCCGGATCACCCTCGGCATTGTTGTTTATTCAGCCCTTAACGGTCTGGCATGGGCACTGAACAGGAAATGGAAAAAATCATTCTCTTCCGCCATCGTATTATATTCTTCCACCTGTGTGGCCGTTGCCTACTTCGGAATACTGATGGGGCATTACCTGCACCTGCAGTTCATGGTATTCTTCATGCTGAGCATCGCCTTCCAGATCTTTCCGGCCGGCAAAACCCGCAACCTGGCAACAGCCGCCGCACTGGGAGTGATCATTCTGCTGCAGTACAGCTACCTGAATTATCCTCCTTTTGTATACCTCAATCCGGTGAAGGATGCTCTGCGCATCCAGTGGATACAGGGGCTTGCCATGTACAGCGTGGTGATTATAGTGATCCTCACTTCCTGGACCTACGTGGTGAGCAAGGACAAGAACCTTACTTTGCAAAAATCCAACAGGCATATCAAAACATATATGGCGCATGTAACACATGAAGTGCGCTCTCCCATCAATGCCATCGGACTGCTGGCCAAAAGGATGCAGAACGAGATCAGGAAGGATCCTAAATTCGCGAGCCTGGAAACCTATGCGCAGATGCTGAATATGGCCAGCCATAATGCACAACAGGTTATTTCAAATGTGCTCACGCTCTCTGAAATTGAAGCCGGAAAGCAGGAACCGAATATCATCACCACTTTCAATGTGAAGATGTTCTTCTCCAAGATCATCAATGTGGCCGGCATCCTCGCCCAGAAAAAAACGATCCGCATCAACCTGATGTTTGCAGAAGTACCTTCATTGCTGACCTCAGATCCGCATAAGCTCAGCCATATCATCAATAACCTTCTCTCCAACGCCATCAAGTTCGGCAACAAGAGAAGTACGGTTATCATCCACGTCAACTGCAACAGTGCACAGAACAGGATGACCATTGAAGTAAGGAACCAGGGCAAACCCATTCCTCCCGATAAAATGGGCTCTCTTTACGATCCATTCATGCGCGGCCTGAATGGCACGCTGGTGCCGGAAAGCAGCGGCCTCGGGCTCTTCATCACACGCAATAAAGTAAACTCACTGGGTGGTGAGATCTATGCCCATTGCCAGGACGGCTTCACAACTTTCCGCGTGGAGCTGCCATTGCAACTGGGCAAGCTGCGCGAAATGGATATGAAAGAAGATGAAGAGATCATCCAAAGCGATTTCAAAGGCGCACTGGTGCTCATAGCAGAAGATGATGCGCTCAACGCGCGAGCCCTGGCCATCAGCCTGGAATCCTTTAACTGTAAAGTGGCTATTGCCGAGAATGGCAAAGAACTGCTGGATAAAGCACAGAAACTGAAGCCCGAGCTGATCATCATGGATTACCATATGCCGCTGATGAACGGAGAAACAGCCATCCGCCTGCTCAAAGGGCATGAAACACTCCGCGTGATCCCCGTAGTGGTAACTACCGGGGATGTATACACGGAATCGCTGGATAAGCTCCTGGCGGCCGGCGCGGAAGACTATATACTCAAACCAATTGAACATATGCCACTGGCCAAAGTACTGAGCCGTTACCTCGGGGCCACCAGGAGCTTCAATATTTCCACAACACCGGAGAACATCAACTGATAACAGCGCTGGCCACAGGGTGAAGGCTGGTTTCAGACCAGATGGAACGTTCCCTCTTGTAACGTTTTGTAAACACCTGCCACATCCAGGATGCCTGTACTATCTTCTCCATAGTGCCCAGGTGCGTGATCAGCGTATCCGTTTCTTCAGAATGAGGAAGCGCTTCAATACGCGCATGAAGGCGGTTGGTCAGCGCCAGGAAATCCGTCAGTACATTTTTCACTATGGATGCCGCAAACTGAATGATCTCGGTGAAGCTCATCTCCGGATTGTTCATGGCTACAGCCATCACCAGGTTAGGGTCCGCATTGCGGTCTATCACCTCTTTCTCGAAAGAGAACAGATCGTTGGTCAGGCAGCCGAAAAGTGCCGTTGCACGATGGATCCTCCGCAGGTGCGCATCCAGTTTAACTTCAGCCAGCCAGTTCCAGTTGAGGAACTTATTATCACTGTACTCTGCCAGTGCAATGATATGCGGCATGCCGCTGGTATGCTTTCGCATGCTGATATACTCTTCTACCGTTGGCATATAACCGAGAGCGGCCGCAGAATTATCACGATGCGTTACCTCGATATGATACAGATACAATTTCAGGAATTCCATGAACCAGGGCAGCGGGGAAATATCCCTGATTGCTGAAAGCATTTCCACATTAGCCAGTTCAACGCCCAAGGCACCGGGAATGGTCTGCAGCTCCTCATCCAGGTTGGTGATGCGTACGATCAGGTTCCTGGCTTCCTGCTGCTGTTCTTTACTTAGGTATTTGTAGATCTCCCGCCCCATGGTATCGTTGAGGTAATAATCAGTGGCCAGGTTTTTTACCAGGGCGGTGGCGCGTTGAAAATCGGTGTCGGGAAACAGGAAAGTGGCGCTGGTAACG
>NZ_JBQCGW010000006.1:0-10493 GCF_051955275.1 Pseudobacter sp.
GTTTTTTCCATGGCATCCATTCTGAATATGGAATACATGGATCGCCAGAAAAAAGGGAAACAACCCGTCAGGGAAGAGATCATCGATTGCGGAATAGCTATCCGTAACAACAAGGTGGTTTCATTCCTCAGCAACAATGGTTATGAGATCGTCAACTATTCCACTTTCGATCTGGCCAATCATCCTGCCCGTGTAAAGCAGGAATTCATTCCGGTAAGCACCAGGCTGATCATGGAAGAAACCCTGCTGTACAGGCTCTGCGACGAGTTCAGCTGGTTCTTCAATCTGTATCCCCGGCTCAGCAGTTTACTACCGGTGCCTTCAAGAGAAGAAGGAGCCTATGAAAGTCAGAAGGCCATTCAGCTCACCATCGATGAAAGCTCCAGGAAAACTGAAAAACCGAAATTCGTATACGGTCATTTCCTGATCCCCCACTGGCCTTACCTGTATGATGCCAAAGGGAACAGGCAACCGGAGATCTTTCAACCCAAAGGCAACAGGATGCAGGATACCGCCGTTGCTTACCTCAATTACCTGGAATATGGCAATATGCAGATCCGGAAACTGGTAGACAGTATTCAGACAAATACCGGCAATAAAGCTGTGATCGTATTGATGTCAGATCACGGTTTCCGCGGCACCGATGATCCCGGATACCAGTTCATCAGGTTCCATAACCTGAACGCCCTGTTCCTGCCGGATAAACAATACCAGCAGTGGAACGACAGTGTTACCAGTGTGAACCAGTTCAGGATACTTTTCAATACCCTGTTCAGGCAGCAATACAAAATGCTGAATGATAGTTTCATTACGATATTTGAAGAACCTAAAGGCATCGAAGGCTTTTAAAGGTCAGCGGGAACTGTAAAACAAATCACTGAATGAAGCGCTTGTTGAATACCATCCCATTTTTTGTACTGCTGTTGCCGGTATTCTTCGTGCTGCATGGTTATACGGCCAATGCAGGCAATTTTGTGTTTGTTCATATACTTCCTCTCGCCGGCGTATTACTGCTGGCATCCTGCCTGTTGTTCTTCTTTTTCAGATTATTACTGAAAGATGTGCGCAAAGCAGGTTTGATGACATTGTATTGTCTGAGCTTCTTTCTTTTTTTCGGCGCTCTTTTCGATTTCATCAAAGCCGTATCGCCCTGGAAATTCCTCTATAAATACAGTGTGCTCTGCACCGCTTTCCTGCTGACCGGAATCATGATTTTCATCAGGCTGCGCAGGATGAAAAAAGATCCTGTGAGGATAGTGTTCTTTTTCAACCTGCTCTTTGCCATCTTCATCCTGCTGGATCTCGGTAACCTGCTGCTGAAACAGCCATGGGACAAAGGCAGCAGACCGGCAGAGACCATCAGCGCCGGTAAGCAGATCAGGCGCCCGGATATATTCTTCCTGCTCTTCGATGAGTATTCCTCCACGCTCAGTCTCCGGCAGCATTATAATTTCGACAACAGCGAAACGGACAGTTTCCTGGTCAGCCAGGGATTTCACCTGCTCCCCAACAGCAAAAGCAATTATCCCAATACCGCCTTATCCATGGCCAGCTGTCTGAATATGGACTATATTCCCTGGGCAAAAGCCGGTATGGAATTAAAACGGGAGGATTACCAGTATTGTGCGGAAGCGATCCGCAACAATGAGGTGATGCGTTTTTTCAGTTCGATGGGATACGAGATAAGGAACCATTCTTTCTTTGACCTCAACGGACATCCGGCTCCGGTAAGTCAGCGATGGTTCAGCACCGACACCAAACTGATCACAGAAGAGACTCTCATAGGCAGACTGACGGCGGAATTTGGCTGGTTCTTCAGCCGGTACGAATGGCTGAGAAGGATCTTACCGGTTACTTCTTACAAGGAACAGGTGGAGAACAACGATAAATGCATAGCAGGCGTAATGAAGGAATCACAGGAAAAAAGTACCGTGCCCAGGTTTGTATACGGACATTTCCTGATCCCGCATTTTCCTTTTTACAAAGATAAAAACGGAAACGCTTTACCGGATTCCCTGGTGGACGCCATTCACACGGGCAAGACACCACCGCTGCCCTGGTACCTGGAATACCTGCAATACGCCAATATTGAGTTGACAAAAATTGTGGGCAGTATCAGGCAGCACAATCCTGATGCTATCATTATCTTCATGTCTGATCATGGCTACCGCTGGAAGATAAAGGATCTTCACCAGGCCTACTACGCACAGAATGCCGTTTACCTCCCTTCAGGAGATTACAGCAGGTTCTATGACAGCATCAGTCATGTCAACCAGTTCAGGGCTGTTATCAATACCATCTTCAGAGATACATATCCCATGCTGAAAGACAGTACGGTATTCCTGACAGACAATTTTGAACCACATTGATTACTTCGCATGATCAACACCGTTAAAAATACATACAGGTTATCTGCGCAAAAGGCTTTTGGTGTATCGGTCGGCGCTACCGCGGTCATCTATGCCATTCTCATATATGCCGGTCACCCTGTTTACCATTCGGGTGACGATCTCAATATCGCCTGGATCCTCGGAGATGGCTTTGGAGCAGGCCCTTCCACCTGCCTGCCCTTCCTGCACAATATGCATTACTGGCTCTCCACCCCCATTGCATGGTTGTTCAGTCATTTTCCCGGCATCAACTGGTTCAGCTGGAGCATGATCTTTACTGAATATGCATCCGCAACAGCCATCTGCTACCTGCTGTTGCTCCGCTGGCCGTGGCAGAAAGCAATAGCTTACTTCTTACTGATCATGAGCTTCTTTGGCAGTTTCCTGCTTGTGTACCTGCACAATTCCTCAGCGTCCGCGATGGCCATCACGGCTTCCCTGTTGCTGATCTGGCATACGTTTACATGGCCTGCCTCAAGAAGCACATTGACAGCTGCAGCACTCTTCTTCTTTGCCGGCACTTTGTTCAGGTTGCATGTGGCATTTCCATTACTGGTGGTGACTGGTCCGTTCTTCCTGCTGATACCCGGATGGAAGAAAAAATTCCAGGCGGCGGGATGGATCGCGGGCATGCTGATCATCTCATTCCTGTTCGTATTCATACAGGAAAAGCATTACACCAACAATTGTCCCAACTGGCAATCGGAAGAAACATACAGACAGGCTAAATACAGCAATATCAATTACTACCGGGATACCAATAAACCCGGGCTGGCAGCCTATAAAACAGAGCTGGCCCTGCTGGAGGATCTCATTCTGCCTGACACGGTTACGGTACCCGTTGCCGCATTACAGGCAATGGCAAAAGAATCTGTATCACGCAGACCAATAACCGGTATTTTCACCAAAGACTTTGCCTACTGGACCTTCATGAACAACCGGCTTGCCCTGCTAACGGCATTGCTTGGTCTGTATATTTTTTACGCCGCCCGCAGGCAGTTCCTGGTGATGCTTACTTCACTGGCAGCTGCGCTTGTTATAGTGATATACCTGATCCTGTATATGAAACTTCCGGAGTTCATGATCCCCACCCTGCTGCTTGCTTCCACAACTTTAGCGGCAGCCTGCGGGGCGTCAGAGCCGGGGGCTATCCGTAAGAACAAACTTATCATTTCGGGGATGATACTGGTGCTGTTGGCCTGGGGTACTGTGCGCACTTATAAAACGGGCCAGGTGAACAGAGTGGCTTATGAAGAATTCCAAAAAGTTCATGCGTCGCTGATGCGCAGACCGGATCTTTTATTCATCAATATGAATGACGATGAGTACTTCAAATACGTGAGTGTATTTGCCACACCTGCTGAATATCCGCTGCACAATTTTCTTTTTACGGACCAGCCGCTGAGCCTGCGGGATGCAGCGCTGCTGCGCGATTTCGGGTATTCCGGGTTCGGGGATGCGGTGAACAATCCGCGTGTACGATTCAGTGGCCAGCAGCTGAAATCCGTACAGGACTATTTTGAACGTACAACATCGAAAAAACTACAATGGGGTGAGCCGGACACAACAGTCAATCATCTCAGGATTTATAAACCAATGCTGGTGGATTCTGTTATCATGGATTCAAAATAAGCCTTTATATTCGTCCCTTCAATCCCGAAAAACAATTGACATGATCAGAAACAACTGGACTTTACCCGAGGTGGAAGCTTTGTACAATACGCCTTTGCTTGATTTGATCTATCGTGCTGCCACTGTGCACCGTGAGTACAATGACACAGGCGAAGTACAGGTTTGTACCCTGTTATCCATCAAAACAGGCGGCTGTTCAGAGGACTGTTCTTATTGCCCGCAGGCGGCCCGTTATCATACTGGCATCGATGTGCAGGCGCTGATGAAGAAGGATGAAGTGCTGGAATACGCACAGAAAGCTAAAGATGCCGGCTCTACCCGTTTCTGCATGGGTGCAGCATGGCGCGAAGTGCGTGATAACCGCGATTTTGACCGTGTACTTGATATGGTCAAAGGCGTGAACGAACTGGGAATGGAAGTATGCTGCACCCTGGGCATGCTGACGGAAGACCAGGCAAAAAAACTGGCGGATGCCGGTCTCTATGCTTATAACCACAACCTCGATACTTCAGCCGAATACTACGGCGATATCATTACTACCCGCACTTATGACGACAGACTGAGGACCCTGGACAATGTCCGCAAGGCAGGTGTTTCTGTTTGCTGTGGTGGTATTGTTGGCCTGGGTGAAACCCATGAGGACCGCATCAGGATGTTGTTGACGCTGGCCACCATGCCAGAGCACCCTGAAAGCGTTCCTGTAAACGCACTGGTACCGGTAAAGGGAACCCCGCTGGAAAACAATGCAAAGGTGAATGTATGGGACCTGGTGCGCATGATCGCATCGGCAAGGATCCTGATGCCTAAAGCCATGGTACGCCTCAGTGCAGGCCGCACCAGCATGAGCATAGCGGATCAGACCCTCTGCTTCATGGCAGGAGCCAACTCCATTTTTGCAGGAGAAAAACTGCTCACTACGCCGAACCCTACATTTGATGAGGATATGGCGATGTTTGATCTGCTGGGACTTACACCCCGTGAGGCTTTCAAGGGAGAAAAGGAATTGGTGCAGCACTAACCCGCAGCCCGGGCCCTGGTGGATGTGGTGTGGATATTTGCGATCTCTTTGCAGAAATAGGGCTGTCCTTCCATCACCTGGAGGATGGCGGTGATCATTTCTTCACCGGAGGAATTCTTGGTAACATAGCCATTGGCGCCGGCCTGCATCAGGCCATTCACATAGGCCAGATCGGTATGCACCGAAATGCCGATAATGCGGATATCTGAGGAAAATTCACGGATCTTGCGGGTGGCTTCAATGCCATTCATCGGTTCCATATTGATGTCCATCAATATCACCTGGGGCTGCAAGACCCGGGATGCCTCCACCACGCGGTGGCCATTTTCACAAACAGCGATCACATCCAGCCTGGGATCACGGCTTAACAAAAGCCGCCAGGCTTCCCGGACGAGCCGGTGATCGTCTGCTATCACGATTTTTATCATGGACGAATAAATTAAAGTAAGACCCAAAAGTTCATTCAAATTGATGAAAAAACATTAATTGTTCCCATCAATTTCGGCTAAGTAAGGAAATTGGCTAAGGTCTGTTAAGGGGAAACGTGTACCGGGAACTCTAAAATACCTGTTTACCACTCCCAAGGTACTGGTTCAACCGCAGGCTCAGGCCCAGCTGATTGAAGGCAAGATGCTTCTGATACCAGCTCCGGGCATACCGGATCTGCAGCTTTTTGAACAGTACCCCCGCCCCCAGGGAAAAACCATTCAACCCGTTTCCTGCCGTACCCGCATTCAGTTCCTTCCGGCGCATATGATTGTAACCGATGCTCAGCTCCACCTTGTCCGTAACATAACATTGCGCACCGATCACCACATGCCTGAACAATTTATCGAAAAAGAAGTTTCTTCCTTTTCCATTTTCTTCCAATCCCTCCTCCCGGTCAAAAACTGTGTCCTCATAACGGATATCGAACCGCTGCAAATGCCAGGCCGTGATTGAAAACTGAAGGGGGGCATTTGCCAAACGTTTGGAAATACCCATTTGCATGTCAAAAGGAAGCTCTTCACTTTCCTCTCCATATTTTTTGAGTTGGGTGCCCATATTCTTTACCACGAAGGACGCCTGCCATAATGATGCTGAATCATAATAACTAAGGCCTATATCAAACGCAATTCCGGAAGAACGATAAATACCATACGAGGAATGAATGAATTTGACGGCGCCTCCATAATGCCACCTGTTCAAATACTGTCTGCTGGCGCTGGCCTGTACCACATAATCAACAGGCCTGAAGTTGCCATTGATATTACCTGCCGCATCTGTCTGCTGCAGTGAACCATAATTCAGGTATTGAACACCCAGCGCAAAATTTGTATTGAGTGCCGCATGATGAACGCCCGTCATCAGGTGATATTGTTTCACTCCACCATTGAATGAATTGAAAGAAAGATGCGTTTGCGTATGCATGTTACTTCTTAACAATGCAGGATTGTGAAATGCCAGACTGATATCTTCAGTGATCTGGGAAATATTGATGCCGCCAAGGGCAGTAAGCTGAGGAGCATTGGGAAGCCTGAGAAAATTATAAACAGTACTGCCTCCCAGTGTCTGGGACCGGAGCGCGTACTGTGAGAACACAGCGATTGATATTAGCAGCCAGCTTCTCATGAAAGATGAGGAAGCGAAAATAAGGTTTTAGGTAGCCAAAAAAAAATTCCTCCATTGACATGGAGGAATTCCTTTAACCCTTAAAACAACCAACATGAAAAAATTTTCAATTGATACTATAAATATAACATGATTAGAGTCCTTTTGTTGACCTTACCTGCTCATATATCGATTAAAATGATATTAAAAAGCCCCTGCCTGAAAACTGAAATTCCCGCAAACGCCCTACCACAGCGGGTTTTGGCGTTTACGGGAATATTTGTAGTAATAGTTGGATAAATGTTAAACAAGCGCAAGCTCCAGAACCTGCTGCATGGTTTTCACGAAATGGAACTTCATACCCTTGATGAACTCAGAATCAATTTCCTGCACATCCTTCTCATTCTGCCAGCAGAGGATGATCTCTTTGATACCAGCCCGCTTGGCAGCCAGCACCTTCTCTTTGATACCGCCTACAGGTAGCACCTGACCTCTTAAGGTTATTTCACCGGTCATCGCCAGGTATGATTTCACCTTCCTTCCTGAAAATGCAGAAGCAATGGCTGTCATCATCGTTATACCTGCGCTGGGACCATCCTTGGGTACTGCACCTTCAGGTACATGCACATGCACCGTACGTTTATCGAACAATGCAGGATCGAGATCCAGTTTCTTTGCATTGGATTGCAGGAATGTAAATGCTGTAGCCGCAGATTCCTTCATCACGTTCCCCAGATTCCCTGTAAGCTTGAGCTCTCCCTTGCCTTCACTGAGACTGGTCTCTATGAAGAGGATATCACCACCTACATAGGTCCATGCGAGCCCTACAGCCACACCCGGAATATTGGCTACCTTATATAGATCATTACTGTATCGTGGCTTACCCAGGATCTTCTCCACTTCTTTGGAAGTGAGCAGCGTTTTGATCTTTTGTTTCATGGCATATTCCTTTGCCTCAAAACGCATGATGCTCGCCAGTTGCCTGTCGAGTTCACGCACGCCACTCTCTCTCGTATAATCCTGTACAATCTTTTCCAGCACTTTATCACCGATCTTGAAGTTGAGCTCTTTCAGACCATGCGCATCCTTTTGTTTCGGTACCAGGTGACGCTTGGCGATCTCCACTTTCTCTTCCACTGCATATCCGCCTAGATCGATGATCTCCAGACGGTCGCGCAGCGCAGGCTGGATATTGTTGATATTATTTGCCGTGGCAATGAACAACACCTTGCTCAGGTCATATTCAAGTTCCAGGTAATTATCGTAGAATGTATGGTTCTGTTCAGGATCCAGCACTTCAAGAAGAGAGGACGAAGGATCGCCGCGGAAATCAGATCCTACCTTATCGATCTCGTCAAGGATGATCACGGGATTGGATGATTTGATCTTACGGATGGATTGAATAATCCGGCCAGGCATAGCGCCGATATATGTTTTGCGGTGGCCACGGATCTCACTCTCATCATGCAGGCCACCCAGGCTGATGCGAACATATTTACGCTGAATGGCAGCGGCAATGCTGCGCCCCAGCGATGTTTTACCAATACCGGGCGGGCCTACAAAACAAAGGATCGGACTCTTCATATCGCCCTTCAACTTCAGTACTGCCAGGTATTCCAGGATCCGCTCCTTCACTTTCTTCATACCATAATGATCCTTGTCAAGCACCTTCTGCGCTTTCTTCAGATCATACAGGTCTTCCGTGTATTCCTGCCAAGGCAGGTCGAGTATCAGATCGAGATGATTGTACACTACCGAATAATCCGGTGTGGAAGGATGCATACGCTCCAGCTTCTCGATGCCCTTGCGGAACATTTCACGTGCGGCTTCGGTCCATTTTTTCGACTCTGCCTTCTTCTGCATTTCCCTGATCTCACGATCATTGGAATCACCTCCCAGCTCTTCGCGGATACTCTTCATCTGCTGATTGAGGAAATATTCGCGCTGTTGTTTGTCAAGCTCCGTTTTTGTTTTGGTGGTGACCTTATTTTTCAGTTCTGCAAACTGCAGCTCGCGTTGCAGCAACTGCATCAGCAGGTCTGCACGTGCTTCAATATTATTCAGCTTCAGCAACTCCTGTTTCTCTTTGAGATCGGTATTGAGGTTGCTGGAAATAAAGTGAATGAGAAAGGAAGGGTTTTCGATATTCTTCAGGATGATGCTGGCCTCTGAAGGGATATTCGGTGAAAGCTGGATGATCTGGGCCGCCAGTTCCTTGATATTGGAAACATAGGCTTCAAAATCTTCGGGTTTCCTGGGAGTTTCATCATCTGTGAGCAATTCAATGCGCGCTTTGAAATAAGGGTCTTCAGCCACAATGCCAGCCACCTTGAAGCGTCTTCTGCCCTGGATGATAACGGTAGTACCGCCATCGGGCATCTTGATGAGCTTCACAATGCGCGCCACTGTACCGATATCTTCCAGATCGGAAACAGTGGGATCTTCCACATTACTGTCTTTCTGCGCTACCACGCCTACCAGCTTATCAGCCTTGTAGGCTTCGTTCACAGCCTTGATACTTTTATCTCTGCCTACTGTGATAGGGAGCACCACACCAGGGAACAATACTGTATTTCTGAGGGGCAACAACGGCAGTTCACCGGGCACTACCAGTTCTTCGCCATTATCACGTTCGTTTTCGTTCAGGGGAATTATAGGTAGAAAATCCATCTCATCTTCTGCCTGAAAAAGTAAACCGGGTTCTTTCATTACTTCATTTTATCGGATGACAAAATAACACTCTCAGCGTTAAATACCTATGCTAATTAATTGACTGGCCTATAGTTCAAGTTTAGTGCCAACGGGATTGGCGGGTACCCGGACATAAAAATCAGGTCAAAAGGGCAGGTAAACGCGTAAGGGTTGATTTCAAAGATAGCAATTCCTGTAACTTTAGCCCATGTACGAACGCATTCTAAGCAACCTGAACAGGCATGTTCAACTCAATGACGAAGAAAAGGAGCTTTTCACCTCCTGCATTAAAGTCCGTAAGCTCCGTAAAAGGCAATATTTTCTACAGCCCGGTGATATAATGCGATTCGAGTGTTTCGTTACCGAAGGCTGCCTGCGACAGTATTACGTGGACGAAAAAGGCCAGGAACATTCCATGATGTTTGCTTTTGAAGACTGGTGGACCGGCGATATGTACAGTTTCCTAAGCGGTCAGCCCTCCAAATACCACCTGGAAGCCATTGAAGACACTACCCTCCTGCTCATTGAACGCAGTCAGCTGGAACAGCTCTATGACCAGATCCCCCAACTCAACCGCTTTTACCGCATCTTATTGCAGAACGCTTATATTGTAATGAGCGAACGCATCAATCAGTCGTTGTCCATGGCCGCCGAAGAGCGTTACCAGGCTTTTCAGCAGCGCTACCCGCATTTTGAACAAAGGCTCTCCCTGAAACATATTGCATCCTACCTGGGTATCACTCCCGAAAGTCTGAGCCGCATCAGGGCACAACGAAAAAACACTTAACACAGGTTAAGAATTTTTCTTACCATGGATCATTGGAGCAGCCCTTCGTTTAAAGGGAATTTTGTGCAGACAAAATCTTTAAACGAATTTTTTTATGAAAAGGAATTTATTAGCAACCGACAATAGTTATAACTGGCTAATACTTCGCGTTGCACTTGGTATTGTGATCCTGCCGCATGGACTTCAGAAAACCTTCGGCCTCTTCGGTGGCTTCGGCTGGGATGCCAGCATGAATTATTTCACGGAACATGTAGGACTACCGGCTGTGATGGGCGCATTGGTGATCCTGATCGAATCATTGGGAGCCGTGTTGCTTATTGCAGGCTTCGCAGGCAGGATCAATGCATTTTTATTAGGGATAGTGATGGTTGGCGCCTTCTTCCAG